>CAYRFY010000177.1:0-12932 GCA_964423635.1 uncultured Armatimonadia bacterium
CGTCCATGCTGTAGCCGGCCTCGAAGTAGTTCACATGCAAGATCAGGTCAGGCACTGTCATTCCCCTCCCGACAGGCGAGTAATGAGGTCTCGCACAGTATAGGCCGGGCGGGCAGGGGCGGCAAGGCGGTGGGAACGGCGGGGGCGGCGGGGGCGGCAGGGGCGGCAGGGGCGGCAGGGGCGGCAGGGGCGGCAGCGACATCCCCGTTCCCAGTCGTTCTCCGACGTTCTCGGTATCTCTGTGTTCTGACGTTCGTCCGGGGACGCGCTCCGCGCAAGGACTTGGCCCCCACGTCAGCGAATGCCCTGCAAACACCGCACATCCCGGGGGGCTCATCCTATGACCAGCATTGCTGCCGGCATGGCACTATTGTGGGCGACAGTCTTGACCATGCCGCCCGGCATAGTCCTGGGCGCCGACGAATCCAACCTCGTCATCAATGGTGACTTCGAGCTGGACAGCCCCGACAGCCCGCCTCCGGGCTGGACGATGTGGGGCGCCCAGCAGTACAAGGACCCCGCCAACTACACCCGCGACACCCGGGACCCTCACAGCGGTGACGCGAGCTTCCGAATCCACCACCCCGCGGACACACGGGGGTATATCGTCTCTGCCCCGGACAGGGCCATCCGGCCGCGGAGAGGGATGATGTACGAGATCAGCTTCTGGGCCCGGTCGGACAGGCCCGCCGGGTCCTTGTTCCATATCACTGCGTACGAGACCATCGCGCCATACAAGGATGCTCCCGCGCCGGGGCGCTGGGTCATCGACGTTGGACCCGAGTGGAAGCCCTTCAGATTCACCATCCGCGAGGGATGGGACTTCTTCTCCGACCGGAGCCGCTACCTGCTGCTGACCTTCAATGCCACCGACAAGCCCGAGGAGGAGCGAACGCTGTGGGTCGATGACGTCGTCGTCACAGAAGCGCCGGTGGACCGCGAGGGGCGGATGATCGACGAGTCGACGCTGCAGGTCGGGCCTTTGCAGCACCGGCTTCGCGAGGGCGAGAATCTCGCGTTCACGGTGGATGCCGACAGACGCCTGGGGCCGGCGGTAGCCCGGACCGGAGGCATCTCGTTCCACCGCGTGGCCGGCTGGACGGGCCAGCCGTACAACCGCGAAGGCACCTACACGCTGGACCCCGGGGTCGAGGAGGCCATCCGCGAGCTGCGACTGCCGATGACGCGGTTCTACGCCGTTGGTGACGAGCCCTTCGGGGCCGAAGCGGCCATCGACAAAGCCGCCGAGGTCCTGGCGAAAGTGGGCATTCCCCAGGAAGACACCGTGCTGGAACTGGAGACCCAGGGCGCGACCAGCGGCATTGCCCCAGCCGCCTGGGCCAGGGCGGTGCGGCACTCCGTGGAGAAGGGCTACGGCTTTCGCTACTGGGAAGTGTGCAACGAGCCGTACCTCACCCGGCCGGAATCGGCCTACCAGACGCCGGACGAGTATGTCGCCCACCTGCAGGATGTGGCCGCCGCGGTGCGCGCCGCCCAGCCCGAAGCACAGGTCGGTGTCGCCATCAGCAGCCACAGCGTCCCGTGGGGCAACTACGTACTCAAGTGTGCCGCAGGCTCGTACGACTTCGTCGTCGCCCACTACTACTGCGCCGCCCGGGAGATTCACCGTCGCAAGTTCGAAGCTGTGGTGCTGACTGAGAACTACAAGACCCTCCACCGCATCCTGCGGATCGGCGCCCTGGCCTCGGCCTACAATCCGGACCGCGAGGTGTACCAGCTCGACACGGAATGGGGCCTGCACAGCTCCGGCCCGCAGGGTGAGCGCGCGGACTATGTAGACCGCAATGCCAACATCCTCAACACCCTACACCACACAGTAAAACTGATCTACTACGCCAGGGAGGGCATGCTGCGCGGGGCCGGCTCGTGGCAGATGCTCAGCCGCGTCGGGGCGCAGGGCTTCGGGATCCTGACCCAGGAGCAGCCGGACAAGCGCTTCATGCTCTACTGGCTGTACTACTACTTCAACCGCCACGTCGGCCGCTGGGCGCTGGAGCTGGACGGCACGGCACCGTACTACACGGCGGCCGAGGGCGATGATCCCTATACCGCTCCCGGGGAGTTCGCCGGTCCCCTCACGCCGGTCCTGGCGACCCTGAGCGCCGACGGTAAGGCCCTCTACCTGGTGATCGCCAATGGCTCGTGGGATCGCGAGGTGCCCTGCGGGATGCGGATGGAGAGCTTCACTCCCAGGGCGGCGGAGGCCGTGTTCCTCTCGCACTCCGACCCGGACGGCAAGCCGCTTTTGGAGAGCAAGGAGGACTTCGTGCACGACTTCACGGTCTCGGTTCAGGGACAAGAGCTGTCCTGCAGGCTCCCACCGCATTCGGTGGTGTTCGTGCGGGTGGAGGGGGAGTAGCGAGAAACTCTCCCTCGCCTCTCCCGCCAGAGCCTGCACCTGTCTGGGACCGGGGCCGCCGCTGACGATCAACGTCGCGAGGCTCCGCCCCTGCGACCCCGCCGATCCTGTGGATCGTCAAGGGCCACCGGCCCCAGATACATTGTATGGTTATGGGGCGTGGGGGGGATGACGGCAACGACGAGGGCAACGGCGAGAGGCGCCTGCTGTTCGTGGGGCGGGCTTTCCACTAAGTATACATGAACGCACTGGAGCCGCATTCCGCCATCGCCGAGTGCGAAGCGGTCGATCCCGCTTGGCGGGGGCGTTCTCCCCCCTCCTCCCGTCTCGCCGGTCGTACCGGCGAGTAAGGGAGAGGGGGGCCGGGGGGGGTGAGGCGACGTGAGTCGGCCCCTGCAAGTAACCTGCATGATCTGAGTCTCCAGCCCGCCGCCGTCGGCCGGTCGGAAGGCACCAACGGTCTCGCCAGGCGGGAGCGTCCTCAACCCAGACCCCTCCGTCGGGCGGCCGCCCATGCCGTCTGTCGCCGGGGCTGCTCGGCGTTGCTGTCGCAAGACCGGTTACCCCACCAGGGCCGCGGTGCCCACGCCGACGCCATCGCCACCCTATTGCGCCGGTGCCTGCAGGTCCCGCAGGTCCTTCCCCGCAGGGCGAGTGTACACAGGTGTTCTGGCCACAAGGGCGTCGAACCCGAGGAAGTGTCCCCGCGAGGTCTCGGACTTGCCCACACACTCCAGACGGAGCACGTGATCTCCGGCGGTGAGCTCAACGCTACCGAAGTTGTGCACGGAGGGCGTAACCTCGGGTTGGTACAGGTTCATGACCTGTAGCTCGCGGCCGTCCAGCAGTGCGCGGTAGGTCCCGTAGTCGTAGGAATGGACGAACTTGCCGATGAGCTGTACCGTCCCGGCTTCGGCGACGGTGAAGGGGATCTCGACCCATCCCTTGTCGTCCGCGGGCGTGAAGAAGAGCTGCTTGCCGTCTGTCACGCCGCCCAGCTCCTGCACGGCGATGGGGTGTTCGGAGTGTGTGGATGTCTCGACAACCCTGTAGCCGGCCACGAGCAACTCGTCGCTGAAGGGCATCCGGTCGGGCCCCGGGGGAATCGCCGGCCAGGGCTTGTGGGGCTCTTCTTGGTACCAAAAGGCGACCGAGGACATCAGATCATCGCGCTCGATGAACCCATCGAAGGTCCCGTCGGCGAAGTTCTGTGAGCCCTTGTGCTCGATCTCGACGCGCAAGGACCGCTGGAACACCACGGGGTCGGCGAGGTGGAAGCGGTAGGCGCTGCCGCGGTCACCGGCTCGGAAGCCCTCCCACAGCGGGGTACCGTAGTACGGGCCGTCCTGTTGCCGGAACCCCCAGGCGTCGCAGAAGTAGTCTTCGCTCCCGGTGCCACTCAGACTGGGCTCTTGGGCGCCGTCGATGAAGAAGAAGTCGTCGCCCTCGCCGTACCAACCGTCGGACACGTGGTACACGCTCTGTACCGTGCCCACATAGTGCCCGCGCCCCTCGATGTCGGCCAGCAGGTAATTGCGACCCATCACGCAGGGGAACTCCTGACGATACATGGCGTGGAAATAGGCGGTGTCCGGTGGAAGCTCGGCGTGCGCCTGCCAGTCAACGTACCAATAGAACGCTCCCACGGGCACCGAGCTTTCATTGGTCACGGTGATTCTGGCAGAGGTGCCGAAGGGCATGGGCCAGTAGCAGTTCCTGGCGCGCCCCCCGGAGGTGATTCTGACGGGTATGGACATGAAGGCCCGGTCCTCGCCATGGCCGATGCAGAAGAAGTCGCCGATGGGCGCCTCGACGCTGGGCTGCTCCTCGCCGTCCCAGTACATGCGAAGGGTAAGCAGTGACGAGTAGTGGGGGACATCGTGGGCGATGGTGCACCAGATATGGGTGATGACGCCGGGGCCCTGGAGCTCGGCGATCGTCAGCGTCTCTCCGGGCGCGATAGGGCGGGCGTCCCAGTTGCCATCCCGCCAGTTAGGGTCGCTGGAGGAAGCCCGTCTGGTCTCATAGCTGCGCAACTGCTCCAGACCGTCAAGCGGATTGCCGGGCGAGAGCTGAGCTGTGGCGCGCGGGACCGGGATGGACAGGACTGCCAGTGCGAGCGAGACGGCCAGCCTGGTTCGCATCGAAGCACCCCTCTTCGGGACCGGCAGGATGGGGGACCAACGGCTCAGTTCGTCGGCGGGGCAAGAGAGACCTGTGCCAGAGGCGTTCGACGTTCCGACGAAGCAGGCGTCTGGCCCGGATATCGGCGGTTGACGGTCGCCATCGATAGCACAGGGCCGTTGGCACCGGTGTGCCATCGGCCCACCTCCCCGCACCGCTACCGAAGACAGCATGCCCGTGGTATAATGGCAGTGAGGGCGAGCGCAGACGCGCATACGGGCTGGCAAATGCGAGCAAGAGCCGTAGCCGGAAGGAACAGGACGCGATGGCACGGGCCGATCTCCTCAAGCAGCTATTCCGCGCATACAGAGGCGGCGACCACAGCCAGTTCATGGACGCCGCCATGGGCATCGTCGACGAGGAACGGCGCAAGCAACACACAACCCTGGCCCGCGACCTGACGCGTATTCTCAACAACGGGTCCAACGGTCCGGCCGCCACGGCCGCGGTGACGCTGTCGCCGCTTCCCAAGGACGACGACCGTGGCACCAGCCTCCTGGAGGTCCGCCACCCCGAGCGGTACCCACAGGACGTAGTCCTGCCGGAAGCGCAGCGGCGGCTTGTGACGGACGTGATGGACGAGTTCCGCGACTGGGACGTCCTGGAGGCCAATGGCCTCCGCCCGAGCAGCACGTTGCTCTTCTGCGGGCCGCCCGGATGCGGGAAGACGATCACCGCGGAAATGATAGCCACGGAACTCAGCCTCCCCATGCTGTACGTGCGCTTCGACGCCGTCGTCTCCAGTCTGCTCGGGGAGACGGCCGCCAATCTACGCAAGATCTTCGACTATGCAGCACGGGACATGTGGGTGCTTTTCTTCGACGAGTTCGATGCCATTGGTCGCTCCCGCGATGACGCCACCGAGCACGGCGAACTCAAGCGTGTCGTCAACGCCTTCCTCCAGCTTCTTGACGCCTTCACGGGACGCTCGCTGGTGATCGCGGCCACAAACTTCCCGCAGTCCCTGGACCTGGCGCTGTGGCGCCGGTTCGACGAGGTCATCCGCTTCGAGAAGCCCGACATAGAGGCCATCGCGAGGCTGATCGACAGGCGCACCGCGCACATGAAGAGAAGCTTCAAGCCCGCAGCCTTCGCCGAGCAGCTCGACGGCATGAGCTACTCCGACGTGGAGCGCATCTGCTGGGACGCCCTGAAGAAGGCCGCCATGGCGGGGAGCCGCACCCTCAGCGGGGACCAGTTCGAGGCCGCGATCCGCAAGCAGCGCCAGCGCGACCAGGCGGTCGCGATGGGCCGACCGCACGGTGATCCCACTGTTGACGAGGCCTAGGCGAGATGGACGGCTACGACCACATCAGGTGGCGAAGGCTGGAGACGCAGGCCGAGCGGCAGAGGCAGTCTCGTCGCCCCAGCTCGGCGCAGCCGCGCAACCGTCGGGAGCACGCAAGAGCCCTGTCAGAGGGCTTCTCAGGGGCTCTCACCGAACTGAAGGCGGCGAGGTCGACCATAGGCATAGACCCAACTCGACTTCTGGTGCTGCGTTTCAACATCGACCCGGACCTGGCGCTGGACAAGGCAATCGACCACTTGGCGCGCATAGGGTTCGATGTCATCTTCGAGGAGCTTGAGAGCCACCCAATCGATCCCCCGGAGTTCTGCGTGGCAGTACGCTTTGAGACCGCGGCGGCATGCGAGCACTTCGCCGCAGAGGGCCGGCACCATGCGCCCGGTCTGGTCGATGCTCGCCGGGTACGCCAAAGCAATGGCGACCCGTACCCCGACCGCCTCATCCTCGTGTTCGCAGGCAGGCCGCAGGCAAAGGCGCTCGTCGACAACCCAGACGCCCTGGCACGGCTCAAGGTCATCGCCCAAGACAAGCGGCGCCCCCAGAAGATGTCATCGGTAACGAAGCGCCGCTTGCTCGTGCAAGCCCACGATGGCGACGCCATCCGGACCTTCAACGACGAGAAGGCCCGGTACGAACAAGGCGACGTCCACAGGACTGAGCTGACGCCAACACAGCGGAGGGCGCTGTTCGACTTCCTGGACCCGCCTTGCGCCCTGACGCCCGAAGACCGGCGTGGGTCGGCCCTCCGCGAGGCCGGCCCTGCGCCCGATGGGACCTTCTACATGGACGTGGATCTGTGGCATCCGGGCCCGGACCCACAGGCGCGCAATGATATTGCGAGCCAACTCGCGACCGTGGTCAGGGGTAGCGGTGGCAAGGTCACTGCCCCGCTGCGCCCGGTGGCAGACTCCTACCTCATCGCCCGCGTGAGCGGGACACAGCACACGCTGGACGCCCTCTTGCACTACGACCGCGTGGCCCGCGTCGACCTCCCGCCCAAGACGGACCTCCCCCCAGTCTACGGCCTCGCCCCCGACCCGAGCAGCGTCCCAGACACCCCACGCGTGCTTCCCGACGACGCGCCCCTGGCATGCGTCGTCGACTCCGGTGTCGTCTCCGGGCATCCCCTGTTGGCGGGCCTGGTCGAGGCAGAGGCGGACATCGACTCCGGCGAGGGTACTCCTGTCGACAGGCATGGACACGGGACGTTCACTGCGGGCGCCGTGACATATGGTGATATCCGCGCCTGCCACAGCTCGCGCAAGTGGGAGCCGAAGGTCAGGCTGCTCAGCGCCAAGGTGCTGCGGGCATCGGGCGCCAAGGACCTGGGCTGGGAAGCCGCCTTCCCAGACGTCGCCCGAGCGGAAGAGCAGGTCGAGAGAGCGATCCGGCTCTTCTACGAAGAGCACGGCTGCCGCGTCTTCAACTTGTCCATCGGGATGCCTGAGCGGCCATACACCGGCGGCCGACAGCACCCACTGGCTCTCCTCCTGGACCAGCTCGCAAACGAACTGAACATCTGCATCGTGGTCAGTGCAGGCAACGCCAAGGAACCGGAGCCCCCGGCGGGCAACACGGAGCCCGAGTTCCAGAGCGGCTGCCTTCGCGCCCTCCTGTCGGGAGGGCGCGAGATCATCGACCCGGGCTGCGCGGTGAACGCGCTCACAGTGGGCGCGATCGTCAGAGACGTGCGCCCATTTCGTGAGGCACACGACGCCGGACTCCGCAGTGGGCTTGTGGCCGCCGAGACCGAGGGGCCATCGCCGATGACCAGAGCGGGCCTGCTCTCCAACGGAGGCGCTGTCCCCGCCCGCGCCGTCAAGCCCGACCTGATCGCGTACGGCGGGAATGCAGTGTTCGAGCCAGTCACAGGGTGGCGCGAGAAGGACCCGGCTCTCAATGAGCTGGGTCTCCGCGCCGACTTCCAGGAGGAGGGACTGCTCTGCTCTGCGAGGGGTACGAGCATCGCCGCGCCGCAGGTGACGCACGCGTGCGCCATCGTCGAGGCCGAAATGAAGCGGCTGACCGGCGAGCCACCGACGGCCAACCTCGTGAGGGCGCTTGTGGTCCACAGCGCAGCGCCGCCCACCGGCCTGCGGGATCGCCTTGCGGCTGCGTCCGTCGCAGACGTAGACAGGTCGCTGCGCCGACTGGTCGGCTATGGGCTTCCCAACCTGGGACGTGCACTGCGCTCCGGGCCTACGCGTGTTGTGTTGTTCGCCCAGGATGAACTGCCACGTGACACGCTGCACGTCTACGAGCTTGACGTGCCTCTCGAACTGGATCACGCCCGCAGCCTCAAGGAGCTGCGAGTGACCTTGGCCTACGATCCGCCCGTTCGAGGCACCCGCCAGGACTACACTCTGCGGAAGCTCACGTTCGATGTCTTCCGGGGTCTGGACAGTGTCACCGTGCTCGACGCGGCTGGTGACGGAGAGACCAAGCTCACAAGTATCGCGGGCAGGCACCGCCCGGACCTCACACCGGTCGGGGCGGTAGTGGAGTGGTCCACCGTCCAGTCGCGCGTTGTCCGCAAAGCAGAACGGGCCAGACTCGGTGGAAGAGCCGCGGAGGCCGGCGGGGACGTGCGTTGGCACATCGTGGTCGAGCACGCCAGGCGGCCCGCCGATACCTCGGAGCCCCGCGATGCGACGCAGCGCTACGCCCTCGTCGTGTCGCTGGAGCACGACGACGAGAACGTCCCGATCTACGAGGCCGTCAGGGAGCGCGTCGAGGCCCGCGAGCGCATCCGTCTCCGCGGCCGGACGCCCTGACCTCGCGCGCGTCCTCCGCCCACGCGCCACGCCGAGGGCGCGACCTGTGCGGCCTCCCGCCTACCCATACCTCCCGTACGGCGCTTTCCAGCCGTCCGCTAACCTGACGAACTCATCGTACCCATTGGCTCGGATGAACCCCAGCGCCTCCCGGTACTTGCGGTACCTGTAGCCTCTCTTGGCGAGGCAGGACTGCAGCACCTCGCAGGAGACGAACTCGTCGCAGTCCGCGCGGGTGGCCGCCCCTCGATCGAGGCAGCAGAGTCTCGTCTTGTAGCGAGCCCTTGAGAGGTCTGTCTCCGGTGGCGAAATACAGTCTGCAGCCCTTGCACGTCCCATCCCGCAAGGCCCGGCACGTGCGAGATTGCGTGTCGGAGCAACCGATCTGCTCGATGCTGGCTGACCTCACTACGCCTCCACCCACACGAACCCCACCGAATGTGTGATCCGCCTGCGGCTGCAGTAGCAAAGCCCTGCGACGTTCGCTGTGCCCCGGTCTGGCCCGGGATGCGCGCAGCCTATGGCGCCCGGGCAAGGGTGGCACAGCCGACGGCCAATCCCCCGTCGTGCCCCAGAGCCCTCTCCTCGCACGCTTCCTGCCGCCGACCGGGAGCATCTACGCCTGCACTCCCGGCAGTCGGATGGGCCTCCTGCCCGTGCTACATCGCACCCCCGGAGGACTTTCCCACCTCCGGCGCGAAGCTTGCAGCTTATGCGTTTTCCGCCAGACCATCACGAGGTCCCCACGCCATGCTCCCGCGCGAACGGGTCGAGGCCGCCATGGATTTCCGGCCTCCGGATATTGTCCCGCTGAGAATACTGCCCTCGGCAGGGGGGCTGTACGAACATGGAGAGCCGCTGCTGGAGCTGCACCGGGCCTGCGGCCATGACTTTGGCGACCTCAGTGGCCTCTCCCTGCCCGCTCCGCCTCCGCCCGAGGATTTCGACGCCGACGGACGCTATCACGCCTTCCGAACCGACGCCTGGGGCACGCGCTGGGAGTATCGGATATTCGGAATCTGGGGGCACCCCGTCTACTGGCCGCTGGAGGACCTGTCGAGGCTCGAGGAGTACATCCCGCCCCCGCTTCCCCCTACCGAAGGGCCTGCCGTCGAGCAGGCCAGGGAAGCCATCGCCGTGGACAAGCGGCGGTACTTCACCCTTGGCGGCTCCGGGAGCCTGTTTGAGTCTCTGCACTCTGTCCGGCGGTTCGAGGACGTGCTGATGGACATCGCCGAGGACCGCTCGGAGATCCATCGCATCGCGGACATGCTCTTGGAGCACGCTCTGGCCGGAGTGGAGGGCTCCTTGGCACGAAATGTGGATGGCGTGTGCTTCGGCGACGACTACGGCACCCAGAGCGCCATGCTGGTCTCGCCCGCTACGTGGCGACGCTTCTTCCGGCCCCGCTACGAGGCTCTGTTTGCGCCCATCAAGCGCGCCGGCAAGCGCATCTTCTTCCACGTCTGCGGGATGGTGGAGCCGATCTTGGAGGACTTCGCACAGATGGGTGTGGATGTGATCTGGCCACAGCTCACGGCGTACGATGTGCCCACTTTGGCCCGGCGTTGCCGGGAACTGGGCCTCACGGTGGAGCTGCATCCGGACCGCGGGGACCTGATGCAGTACGGAACTCCGGAGCAGATCAGGACGCACGTATTGAGACTGCTGGAGACTTTCGGCACCGCCTCGGGCGGCTCGTGGCTGTACGTGGAGATCGACCCCGGTTTCCCGTTCGAGAACGCCAGGGCGCTGTTTGAGGTGGCCATGGAGCTGAGGGGGCAGATGGGAACGGGGAGCAAGGAAGGGAGCAGCGACAGTGAAGCTGAGCGATGCGGAGCTTGAGGCCATGATCGCCGCGGGCGAGAACGAGCGCTGCGAGTTCAAGCGACAACTGAAGAACGACAAGGATGACGTCTACCGGGACATCTGCGCCTTCTCCAATGACCTCGTTGGCTCGGGCGAGCCGGGGCACATCTTCGTCGGGGTCGAGAAGGACGGCAGTCTCTCAGGTGTCCCGATCACCGAGAACGAGATGAGCGCGATCGCGGACATGAAGTACTCCGGCCACGTACTTCCGTGGCCTGCAATGACCGTCCAGAGGCGCCGGCTACTCGGAGGCGACGTGGCCGTCATTGAGGTCGAGCCTCATCCGCATCCGCCCGTGCGCTACGAGGGGCGCGTGTGCGTCCGGGTTGACCAGACGCGGCGCATCGCCTCGCCGGTGGAGGAGGTGCGACTCGCCGAACGCCGCAGGAGTGGTGATCTACCGTACGTACTGCGACCGGCCATCGGCGCGGAGATCGCGGACCTCGACCTGGACTTCTGCGAGCAGTCGTACATCCCGGCGGCCATCAGCCGTGAGGTGCTGGAGGCCAATGAACGCACGCCCCACCAGCAACTTGCATCGCTACGCATCATCACTGCCGACGCGGCGGTCCCCACCGTGGGCGGGCTGCTGCTGGTCGGGTTCGACCCGGCCGCTCACGTGCCCGGTGCCCGAGTGGATCTCGTTCGGTTCGACGGGCTAGACCGCGCGGGCAACGTTCGCGCTCAGCAGCCTCTGAGCGCCGGCCTGCTCCGTGTGTTCGAGCTAGTCGAGGCGCTCCTGCCGCTCTACATAGACATCCGTTCCGAGCCCGGGGAGGGTCTGCGCCGCCATGACACTCCCGCCTACCCCGCGTGGGCCCTGCGTGAGTACATCTTCAACGGCATCATCCACCGCAACTATGACAGTACCTCAGCGGCGGTTCGCGTCGACTGGTATGACGACCGCGTCGAGATCACCAGCCCGGGCGGGCTATACGGGCATGTGACGAAGGACAACTTCCGCCACATAAACGACTATCGCAACGAGTTGCTCGCCGTGGCGGCACGCGCGATGGGATGGGTGGAGAAGCTGGGACAGGGAATCGCGCGGGCGGAGCGCTTGCTCCGCGAGAATGGCAACCCGCCGCCCGAGTACGCGTTCGAGCCGGAGTATGTGTTGGTCACCGTGAGGAGCGCGTGAGCATGAAGACCATCGCCTTCTTCAACAACAAGGGCGGGGTGGGGAAGACCACCCTCTGCTTCCACATGGCCCACATGATGAGCCGGCTGGGCAAGCGCGTTCTGGGCGTCGACCTGGACCCGCAGGCCAACCTGACGGCGTATTTCATGGACGAGGAGCAGATCGAGCTTCTGTGGGAGGAGGGCACGGCGCCGGTGACTGTCTCCCATTGCCTCGGGCCGCTGAAGGAGATCGAGGCCGTGCCATTCCCGACCCCGGTCCTGCACCAGGCGACACCGCGCCTGGCCCTCCTGCCGGGCAACGTGAACCTCGGCTCCTTCGAGGACCTCATGGCTCAGGCGTGGCTGCAGCTAGGCACAGAGATGCCGCAGAGCTACATCCGCACCACCATTGCGTTTCACTCACTCATCCGGAATGCGGCGGCCGACTGGGAGCCGGACGTGGTGCTGGTGGACGTCGGCCCCAACCTCGGCGGGATCACGCGCGCGGCCCTGCTGGCCTCGGACCAGATCATTGTGCCTCTTGCCGCGGACATCTTCTCACTCCAGGGCCTAAGGAACCTCGGGCCAACCGTCGACGGCTGGCGGCAGCGGTGGCACCAGGTTCGCTCCGGCATGGGGGCCGCCGGTTCGAAGGCCGACCTGCCGAATGGAGAGATGCGCCCGGTCGGCTACGTCTTGCAGCAACATGCCGTCCGCAAGGGACGCCCAACCAAGGCGTTCCAGCGTATGCTTGCGCGTGTGCATCAAGTCTACCGCGAAGCTGTGCTGGGAACGGAGGACTGCAGCATCGATGACCCGGCCGATGACCCCAACTGCCTCGGGCAGGCCAAGAACTACCAGAGCCTCGTGCCACTGTCGCAGGACGCCCACAAGCCCATCTTCGACCTCACGAGTGGGGACGGTGCCATCGGCGCCCATCAGGCCTACGTTCAGCGGGCCTATGACAACTTCCGCGAGTTGGCAGAGGCGATCATCCAGCGGTGCGGCGTCTGACGACGCACCGCTCGCTGCCTGCGCCAAGCCCCCGGGACAGGAGGTCCGATCATGCTCAGATTCACCCGCTATGTCCGCATGTGCGCTCTGTCCGCTATCCCCCTGGCCGTGTGCCTCGCGGGAGTCCTGTTGACAGGCGTCCCCACCCTCGCCGCCGACAGCCCCCTACTGCTCTCGGTCAGCGATAGCGGCCGCTACCTCCTGGACGGGGAGGACAAGCCCTTCTTCTGGGTTGGGGACACGGGCTGGGCGCTGCTCAGCTCCCTGACGGTGGAGGAGGCCG
>CAYRFY010000178.1:0-7483 GCA_964423635.1 uncultured Armatimonadia bacterium
GAGGCGCACGTCGAGCCTCTCGGCGATGGCCACGGCCTGGATGCAGTTGTCGTAGGCTTCCTGAGCGTTCTCGCCGTAGATCTGCAGCCAGCCGGCATCCCTGGCACCCATGGCGTCGGAGTGGTCGCAGTGGATGTTGATATTGCCGGAGAGGGCGCGGTTGACGACGGTGAGCACCACCGGCTGGCGCAGGGATGAGGTGATGTAGAGGATCTCCCACATCAGGGCCAGACCGTTGGCGCTGGTGGCGTTCATCACACGGCCACCGGCGGCGGCCGCCGCGGTGCAGGCGCTCATGGCAGAGTGCTCGCTCTCGACCGCGACGAAGTTGGTCTTCACCTTGCCGTCGGCGTGGAACTTGGCGAAGGTCTGGACGATCTCAGTGGACGGCGTGATGGGGTAAGCCGCCACGACATCAGGGTTGATTTGCCGCATCGCTTCGGCGACCGCGTGGTTGCCTTCGAGCGGCATGACCTTACCCATGTGTCTTCCTCCTATCTGGACGCGACCTCGCAGGCGCGCCATGCCGCCGTAGCAGGCGGAGCATGGGCCTGCGCGGCGGCTTAGTCTTGGAAGTCTGTCTCCGTCTTCATCTCGATACACTTGACCGGACAGATCTTGGCGCAGATCCCGCAGCCCTTGCAGTGCAGGAGGTCGTAGGGCTTGCCCTTGATCGTCTGGTCTTCGCAGATAATGGCGTCGTCGGGGCAGTAGATCCAGCACTGCAGGCAGTTGATGCAGGCTTCGTCATTGCGCACGGGGCGGAATGTCCGCCACCCGCCGGTCTCGTACTCCACTGCATTGCCGGCCTGCGGGATGACGCCACCGGCGGCCATGTCCTTCCAGCCGGCGTCCTTGGCGTATACGCGGTCACTCATCCTACAGAGACCTCCTCGTAGGCGCGCTGGATGGCGGTATAGTTGCCCTCCAGGACGGCCTCGGACAGCTTACCGCCGAGCTGGCTCTTGACGGCCTTCTTCGCGCCATCGAGGGTGACGACGTCGCTCACCTTCGCCAGCGCACCGAGCATCGGCGTATTGGGGATGTTGCGGCCAACGGCATCCATCGAGATCGCGGTGGCGTCCACCGTGCAGACCTTGACGTCCTGCTTGGCCAGTTTGGCCCGCACCGAGTCCGGCGAATCGCTGGTATTGACCATGACGATCGCCCCGTCCTCGAGGCCGTCGGTTACATTCTCAGTACCCAACAAGGTAGGGTCGAGGACCACGACAATCTGCGGATGCAGGACGCTGCAGCGCAGGCGGATGGGGGCGTCGGAGATGCGGACATAGGACTTCATCGGCGCGCCGCGCCGCTCGGCCCCGTACTCCGGAAACGCCTGAGCGTTCCAGCCCTGTTCCGCCGCGGCGACTGCCAGAACGTAGCTGGCGGTCTTGGCTCCCTGTCCACCCCTTCCGTGCCAGCGTACCTCGGTCAGTTTGGCCATGCTACTCCTCCTCTTTCTGCGTTACGTGGGCAAGTCATCGGCTAAGCCACCCCAGACTCCGGGTTTTGGAGGCACCGCTCAGGCCCTCTCCCGGCCGGAGGCGTCATAGCGACACAGAGCGCTCCGATCGGGAGCAACCCAAAAGGTGCGAGCCATCGCGCGCAGGGCGCGAAAGGGCCGCTGAAGATGGCAACTCTCGACTCTTGAGATCGGCAGGCCCCAGCGGCTGCCCATGGGGGACAGGTCCGGCGCGGCCACCGCCCCTCAGGCGTACCGGCTGTCGCGTGCCTCCCCCGGCGGTCTTTGCCTGCGGCGGCCCGGCCTGTGGCGGGCGGATCGGTCGCGGGCACCGCCGGGAGGCGGCGATCGCGGCGGCAGGCCTGCGGGACAAGGGCAGACGGCACAAAAGCGGCCGGCCGCGAGCCAAGGACAGAGCCTCGCCCCCGGGGCCGCACCGCAAACCCAAGCCATGATACACCTTGTCCGGCACCCGTGGGAAGGTTTGTTTCGGTGAAAAACCCGTCGCTCGCTCCCCGGGTCAGAGGGTGAACTCGTGGTCGAAAAGGCCGCCGGGCAGGCGAATCGCCACATGCTGCGGCGACACCTCCAGGCGCTGGAGCTTCAGCTCCAGCAGCAGGGCCTTGCCGATCATTGTCTTGTCCTGGTCGAACTCCAGCCAGAACCCGTCTCCATTGCGCACCAGACGCCCCGCCAGTTGTCCGGGCACGTGCAGCGTCCCCGGGCCCAGCTTCGTCTTGAATGCCGGACCCGCGTTGGAGAAGCGCACGCCGTCTTTGGCGTCTTCGAAGGTCAGACAGCCGCGGGCCTGAAGATCGCGGCGCAGATCCCTGTCGGAGGGTTGTCCGATGACCTCAAACACCTCACTGACGGTGATCTGGCCGCCGCCGGCGCAATGGATTTGCTCCAGACGGGCGAGCAAGGACAGCACGTTCTGGCGGACTTCCGCTCGCTGTGAATCGGTCATCTGCATGGGTCAATCATCCATCGGTCGTCGGCCACGCAGGGCGCGGGCGACGGTAACTTGGTCCGCATAGTCCAGGTCGCCGCCTACCGGCAGGCCCAGAGCGATGCGGCTCACCACCAACTCCCGATCGCTCAGGAGCCGGCGGAGGTACTCGGCGGTGGCATCGCCCTCCACCGTGGGGCTGGTAGCGAGGATCACTTCGCTCGGCCGGAGCTGTTCCACCCGGGCCAGCAGTTCGTCGATGCGCAGGTCCTCGTGTCCCACTCCGCCCAGCGGGGACAGAACCCCGCCCAGCACGTGGTAAAGTCCGGTGAACTCTCCGGCTCTCTCCAGGGCCATCACGTCACTGGGCTGTTCCACCACGCACAGCACGCCGCGGTCGCGCCGGGGATCGTCGCAGATCGGGCACAGTTCGCCGGCCGAGTAGTTGTAGCACTGGGAGCACTCGCGCATGGCTGCGCGCAGATCGGTGATGGCGTTCCCCAGGCTCTGGACGTCCGCCGGGTCCATGCGCATCATGTGCAGCGCGAGGCGCTGGGCGCTCTTTGGCCCGACGCCCGGCAGGCGCTCGAGTTCCTGGATCACCAGTTCCAGTGGTGCGGCGTAGCGTAGCATTCGAGGACTGCTCACCCTCCGAGGTGGTCCGGCAGGTCTCGTGGCAGAGGCAGGGCGCTGCCGACCGCCGCCTGAGCGAAGGCCTGCGCATCGGGGGCCCACGCTCGTCGCTCCCGCCGCTATAGGGTGGGTACCCCGCCGGTCTTGGCGGCCTACCTTCCTTGGCGCGGCTCAGGTCCGCGCCCTACATGCGGCCGGCGCCGCTGAGCGGTTTGTCGTAGCTCCCGCCGTGCGGGACCATTGTCGTTGACTCGCGACTCGCCGACTCGCCGACTGTTCAGAACATATTCGGCAGATCGATGCCCAGAGCCGCCAGCGGCGTGGCCTCGGAGAGCTTCTGCTGGCGCAGTTCGATGGACTTGGCGATCACATCACGCATGGCGGCGCAGATCAAGTCCTGGAGCAGTTCGATGTCCTCGGGGCTGACCACCTCGGGGGCGATCGTCACGCTCAGGACCTGCCCGGAGCCGGTGGCTACGACCTTGACGGCACCGCCGCCCGCCGAGCCCTCGACCTCGGTGGCCTCCAGCTCTTCCAGCGCCTTTTGTATGTTCTCAGAGACCTTGGAGAACTGGCCTTCCAGCATTGCCTGCAGCGGGTTTCTCATCTATTCATCATCACCCAGCAATCGACTGCCTTCGAACAGGTTGAGCGCCTGGGCCACGACGCGGTCGACGGGAGACTTGTCGTCGTCGGCCGCGGGCGTGTCGGGCGCCTTGTCAGCAGCAGTCGGCATCTGCTCTTGTGAACTCTCTGCGTGGGGCTCTGAGGGCGTCGTGTCCGCCGACACGGCGGGTGCCCTCGGTTCGGCTTCCGCGCTTTGCTCAGGCTCAGGAGCCGGAGCGGTCGGCGGGGCGGTCTCGGCCGGAGGTTCAGGCGCCACGGCAGGCGGGGCCTGCGGGGGCAGGTCTTCCCCGGGAGCCGCGACCCGGGCACGGACGGCCATCGGGCAACCGTACAGGCGCTCCAGCGCCTGCTCGACAACGTCCTTGTACCCACCGGTCACCTGGCTGTGGTGGAAAGCGAAGTCGGGCTTGAAGACCAGGCTCAAAGCGCCTCCGGCCAGGGCCTCGGGCCAGGCCTCGGTAACGAAGGCTCCCACGGCCATCTTGCCCATGCGCCTGAGCTCCGCAGGCAGCTCGTGCCAGTGCTGCTGGACGACGGTGATGTCCACCTCGCCCGTGGTGACCGGCTGAGCCGGGGGCATCTCGGGCGCTGTGGGCTGAGCCTTGGCGGCGGGCTCGGCGGGTTGCTCGGGGGGCGCCACGGGCTGCTGCTCTGAGGGCGCCGCGCTCGGAGTCTGCGGCACCTCGGCCGCTGCGGGCCCGGGAGTCGCCGCCGGCGGAGATGTCTGCGCGGCGGCGAGCGGCCGGGCGGGTGCCGGTTCGGCAGTGCGCGCGGCGGGGGCAGCCGCGGGCCTGGCGGGGGCCTTCTTGCCCTTCGCCGCGGGCTCCGGCGCCGAGCACAGCTTGGCCAGCGTCAACTCCAAGACCAGGGAGTGCTGCGAACTGGAACGCAGGCTGCTTTGGGCCTCCGCCAGTGCATTGACGGCCTCCAGGAGGCGATCCACTCCCAGAGCCTGGGCCTGTGCTTGCGAGCGGGCCTGCCCCTCGGGGCCCGACAGGCGCCAGGCCGAGGGCTGGCTGCCCAGGACGATGCGCATCAGGTCGCGCAGGTAGATGGTGAGGTCAGACAGGAGCTGACCGACATCTTTGCCGGCGCCCATGATCTGGTCGACCAGGTCGAACGAGGCCGCCACATCGCCGGCCACGATGGCGTCGGTGATCTGGGCCAGTGTCTCGCTGTCGGTCACTCCGAGCACTGAGTCCACGACGGCCAGGGTCACGTCGCCCTCGGTGAAGGCCACGACCTGGTCGAAGATGCTCTCGGCATCACGCATGGCGCCGTCGGCGGCACGGGCGATGGACTCCAGGGCCGCGGGCTCGGCAGTGATGCCTTCGCGCTCGGCGATCTGAGCCAGTGCCGCGGCGATCTTGCCCACCGGGATCTGCCGGAAATCGAAGCGCTGGCACCGGGAAAGGATGGTCGCCGGGACCTTGTGGAGCTCCGTGGTGGCGAGCACGAAGAAGCTGTGGGCCGGGGGCTCCTCGAGGGTCTTGAGCAGGGCGTTGAAGGCCTCGGAGGTCAGCATGTGGACCTCGTCGAGGATATAGACCTTCGCCCGAGCCTCGGCCGGGCTGTACTTGACCTTCTCTCGCAAGTCGCGAATCTCGTCGATGCCCCGATTGCTGGCGGCGTCGATCTCGATGACATCCAGGGCCCGGCCCTCCTGCACGGCGCGGCAGAACTCGCACACCCCGCAGGGCTCGGGAGTGGGGCCGTGCTCGCAGTTGAGGGCCTTGGCCAGTACGCGGGCCGAGGAGGTCTTGCCGGTGCCCCGGGGGCCGGAGAACAGGTAGGCATGGGCGATGCGTCCGGCACGCACGGCGTTCATCAGCGTCCGGCTCACATGCTCCTGGCCGATGACGTCCTCGAACCGCTGGGGGCGGTACTTGAGGCTGAAGGACACGTATGACATGGGATCACTCTCGCCGACGGCGTGTGAGACAACGTGAGGGGCAGACCGAGACGGGGTCCGCAAGTCCCTGTTCGCCGCTCCCGGCCGCTAACCCTCTGTGCGTGCGAGGCAGACGATATAGTGGCTCAGAACCAGTTGGGGCCGCAGGAGTTGCAGACAGGTGAAGGCGGTATGTGCCGCGGCCTGGAACAGGCTGCCCCTGCCCGAGAGCGGTGTGGGCACGGCCGCCTTGACCCTCTGCATGTCAAACCCATTGCGGGCCAGCATTGCCCGCAGTCCGGACACGCTGCACAGAAGCTTGCGCGAGCCCGGGTCCAGCACCTGCCCCAGGGCCTCGTCCAGTTGCGCGGAGTTGCGTCTTCTCATCCCCAGTACCATCCGTGCGAAAGCGGCGTTGGGGGTGACCAGACACAGGAGCCCGCCCGGCTCCAGACCGCCGGCGAGGGCCTGCAATAGCGGATCGGGATCGGCCAGGCGTTCCAGCGTGCCGGCGACGACCGCGGCGGCCGGCCGCTCGCCGGAGGCCACCGCCATGCCGATGGCCTGGGGCAGATCGGGAAGTCTGCTTTCCTTGCCCGCGGAGACGGCCGTCTTGAGGCCTTCGGCTCCCGCGAGAGCGTCGGCCAGACCCACCATCGCGCGTCGGCCGGACTTCTCCACCACCAGGATCGTGCCGCTCGCGCAGGCGGAGCGTGCAAGAAGACCCGCGATCTGTCGTCTTTGGTGCTCGCCCAGGGCGGGGCCGGGGCGCCACCTGCCCGAGCCACCCCTGAGGCCGTCGGATTGCGCCCTGTCGACAGGTACGTCCAGGTAGAAACTTCGGCAGGAGGCGCAGGTGGCATAGCGCTGCCCGTGGATGGGGGTCAGGCCGCTGATGGTGTGATTCCGGCAGGCGGGGCAGAAGGAGGCCATAGAGGTGGATACGGACAGAAGGGGCGCGGCGAGCGGGCCGCGCCCCTTCAGATGTTAGCGGTCGTGCACCCGCTGTCGACAACGCCGCCCGGGCGTTACCCCCGCAGCCGGCTCGGGCCAGGTGTTCCGCGGCACAGAAAGTACTTCGCTTACCGCTGCTTCCTTCCGGACCTGACGGGGTTCGGCGAGACTCCCTTGCGCGGGACCCAACCTTCAACACCACTTACGAGGGTCAGACCCCAAGAAGCGAGGCCTCGAGCGGGAATTCACCCCCACTAGAGCGGATTGTGGGTACAGGGCACCGCTAGTTCCCCGGCTAGCACGACCAAAAAGCGGTCTCTGACTGCGGGCGCCGAGCACCCGCAACGGTCTCTGACTGCGGGCGCCGAGCGCCCGCAACGGTTCTTGATAGTCCGGCATCGTGCCTCAAGCAGTTCACGTTCTCCGCGCAGGTCCTGTGCCAGAGGGCAGGACCTGTTCCGCGCTGAGGCGGGAGGTCCAGATGGCGGAGAGGGTGGGATTCGAACCCACGTGCCCCTTGCGGGACAACACGCTCTCCAGGCGTGCACCTTCGTCCGCTCGGTCACCTCTCCGCCTGCCACCGGCACCGGGCCGATGCGGAGAACGCCCGTGTTCGGAGCCGCCGCCCACAATGAGGGCCGGTACGGCGGTCCCGACACGGACCTGGATGTGCAGATGGCGGAGAGGGTGGGATTCGAACCCACGACTGGGGGTCGCCCAGTACACGATTTCGAGTCGTGCGCGATCAACCGGACTCTGCCACCTCTCCACCTGTTTCAAGGTACATGCGGCCGAAAGACACGAAGGCCGCGACCTGTGCCCTCCCGATGGACTGCGCCGGGCGGGATGGCCGTCGGCCTGGACTTCTGGCGGCCCCGGGCCGATTCGAACGGCCGACCTTCGACTTAGGAGGTCGCTGCTCTATCCTGCTGAGCTACGGGGCCAGGGGTAAAGGCAAAAAGCT
>CAYRFY010000178.1:7493-12756 GCA_964423635.1 uncultured Armatimonadia bacterium
AAAAAGCTATGCGACGTCGGCCTCGGGCACCGCAGCCGCATAGCCCACAGTTGACGTGTTTGGCGCGCCGGCCGCGATTTGAACGCGGGACCTTCGGCTCCGCAGGCCGACGCTCTATCCGCTGAGCTACCGGCGCGCATTTGTCTGAGCGGCTTACACCGCCAGGGTCTGGATAGGCCCTCTGGGAGGCAATGTGGTACGCCCGCCGCGATTTGAACGCGGGGCCTTCGGCTCCGGAGGCCGACGCTCTATCCAGCTGAGCTACGGGCGCACTGTGCCGCTTGCGGACCCGCCATCTGCCCCACCCACTGCACCCGGAGACGGCCCTGCAGCGGGGGCGGTGACAATGGCGGAGAGGGCGGGATTCGAACCCGCGACAGAGCTTTCACCCTGTAATCGCTTAGCAGGCGATCGCCTTCAACCTACTCGGCCACCTCTCCGCGGTCTTCTAAGATACCATAATCCAACATGGGGTGCAAGCACAAAATGGAAGATTGCTTTAGGTCTGCGATTCTGTCAGGGCCAACAGTTCTGCGATAATGCCACCCATGGAAGACCAGATGACATACGGCTCTGTGCACGCAGTGGCTCTGTGCACGCGTTGACGGAGCCGGCCGGGGGTGATATACTCGCTGGACTATTGATGCGATCACTTCAGGGCCACTTCGTGGGCGGTAGCCCCGGCCCTTCTCCATCCAATGAATCTGAACGATAGCTATCAAGAGAAGTGCGCTTTGGCGACACAGCAATTGCGTCGCACGTGGCTGGCGTGGGGCATCGCGCCGCTGACCACCGCGGCGCTTCTGATGTTCACCGTCGGTACCGTCTGGGCAAAGCCGATCGAGGCCGATCCGCACAATATCGAGCGCGGGTTCCAGGCGGTCCTGGCGGTCTGTGCAGCCCTGTTCTTGGTGGCCTTCTGGCTGGATGGGCGCTGGACCGCCAAGGAAGCCTTGGGGCGCCGCCTGCGACAGGCCGCCGGTGGCGACGTCGTGCCTCTTTCCAGGGAGCAGTTGGCCGCCCACTGTGACGTGGCCTTCAAGAGCATTCAGAGTTCCCACACGGCCCTCACGGCCATCGGCAGTGCCATCGCCGTGGCCGCCGTCATGTCGGTGTGGGCGGGCCTCAGCGTGGCGCAGGGGGCCCAGATCATCGTGCTGGGTCTGGGGTACCAGCTCTTCGTGGTCTCCCGCCACCCCGACTACGACGAGATCCTCACGGCGGCCGCCCGCGGGCTGCTGGGGGCCGCGCCGGACGACGCCAACGACCATAACGCCCGGTAGCATGGCGCAGCGCCTGCGGCGCTGGACGGCCATGCTTCCTCCTGCCCGCGATTGTCGCGGGCGATTTTGTGTCTGGGGATGTTTTCGCGATGAAATACACGAGACCTCGGGGTCTGCAGGACATCCTGCCGGACAAGGTAGCCCGGTGGCAGCACGCGGAGAGCACTTTCCGCCAGACTTGCCACAGGTACCGGTATCAGGAGATCCGCACCCCGATCTTCGAGGACACCAACCTGTTCACCCGCGCCGTGGGTCAGGAGACCGATATCGTCTCCAAGGAGATGTACACCTTCGAGGACCGCAGCGGCCACAGCCTCACCCTGCGGGCTGAGGGGACGGCGCCCGCGGTGCGGGCCTATATCGAGAACAACCTGTGGGGTCAGGACCGCGAGCGCCTGGTCAAGCTCTACTATATCGGGCCCATCTTCCGCTACGACCGCCCGCAGGCCGGGCGCTACCGCCAGCATCACCAGTGCGGCATCGAGGCCATCGGGAGTGCCAACCCCGCCGTGGATGCCGAGGTCATCGACCTCGCCCTGGCCTTCTACGGTGCCATGGGCATCGGTGAGGTGGAGTTGCGCCTCAACTCCGTAGGCTGCCCCAATTGCGCCCCCGGATATCTCGAGGCCCTCAAGGATGCCGTCCGCCCACATATCGGCGAGATGTGCGGGGACTGTCAGCGGCGCTTCGAAGCCAACCCGATGCGGATACTGGACTGCAAGAATGAGGTCTGCAGGGCCGTCACCGAGCAGGCGCCGAAGATGCTGGATATCCTGTGTGACGACTGCTCGCAGCATTTCTCCGCGGTGTGCCGGCATCTTGCGGCCCTGAGGATCGAGTATGTGATTGACCCGCGCATCGTCAGGGGCCTGGACTACTACACCAAGACGGCCTTTGAGTTCAAGGCCGGCGGCCTGGGGGCTCAGGACTCCATCGGCGGTGGCGGCCGCTACGACGGACTGGTGGAGCAGTGTGGCGGCAGAGCCACTCCCGGAGTGGGGCTGGGCATGGGCCTGGAGCGCATTTTGCTGGTCCGCGAGACCATGGGGCCGGGGGAGGAGACGACGCCTCGCCACGGAACGATGATCGTCGCATTGGGCGATCGCGCCTGGGACCAGGGAGTGGAGCTGGCCGGCGCGCTGCGGGACGCGGGCATCGAAGTCGACCTGGACTATCGGCAGCGCTCGCTAAGGGCCCAGTTGCGCGCCGCAGACGCCGACGGCTTTGCCCATGCGGTGATGAGCTGGACAGGGGCGTGGCCACGCTGCGCGACATGGAGAGCAGCGAGCAGACCGAAGTGCCGTTGGCGCAATTGCAGGCCGCGCTGAGCTCGGGCTAGAGGCCGCCCGGGCCCGGAGGCATCAGGGCGATGCGATGCACCTCGTGTGGACAGATGATGACGCAGATGAGCGCCGACGGCTGCTGCCCGCTGTGCGGGGCGCGGCAGCCTCTCCGCCGCCCGGGTCTGGTTCAGCTCTATCTTGTCACCGGCGCCCTCTTCTTTTCCGTCTTGATCTACGGCGCGCTGGTGGCCATCTTCGAAGCCACGGGCGTAGAGGTCGCCGGCCCGGCGGACCCGACGCTGGTGACGGCAGTCCTGCTTATCCCGGCGATCGGCCTTCCCGTGGCGATACTGGTGCACAGAGCCCTGCTGGGCAGGGGCGATGCGGCCGCGGTGAAGACGGCGCTGATCGTCCTGGCGGCCTACTGTGAGAGCATCGCTCTGACGGGGTTCGTCGTTTATGTTCTGAGCCGCGATATCAGGATGTTCACCATCCTGCTGGGCCTGTCGGTGGTGGGCTTTTCCGTGCTGGCGTTCAAGGTGCCCCGGTACGCGGCGCTGGTTGAGGGCGACGGGACGGAGCCTACCACCTGAACCGAGCACTCGACCGGCGGGATCCGGCCGCCCAGCCGGCGGCCCTGCAAGAGGACATTCAGCCTACAGCTCTTCCGGAGGACCACCATGGCCACCCCAAGTTTCCTCAAGCGCACCCACCGGTGCGGCGAACTGCGCGAAGCCAACATCGGGCAAGAGGTCGTTGTCAACGGTTGGGTGCACCGCTGGCGCGACCACGGCGGGCTGGTGTTCATCGATCTGCGCGACCGCTACGGCCTGGTGCAGGTGGTCTTCGATCCTCAGGAGACCCCGGAAGCGCACAAGCTCTCCCACCAGATGCGCAGCGAGTTTGTCATCGCCGTCAAGGGCGCGGTGGCCAGACGGCCTGAGGGCACACAGAACAGCGACCTTGCCACCGGGGCCATCGAGATTCGTGTGACGGAGGCGGAGGTTCTCAACGCCGCCGAGACGCCGCCCTTCTCCATCTCCGACCAGACCGAGACCGATGAGCTGGTGCGGATGCGGTACCGCTACATCGATCTGCGCTCCGAGCGGATGCAGCGCAATCTGGCGATCCGCGCCAGGGCCGCGCAGGCGGCCAGGGCGTACCTGGACGACCTGGACTTCATGGAGATCGAGACTCCCCTGTTGTTCCGCCCCACCCCGGAGGGCGCCAGGGACTATCTGGTCCCCAGCCGCGTGAATCCGGGACACTTCTACGCTCTGCCCCAGTCGCCGCAGATCCTCAAGCAGCTTCTGATGGTAGCGGGGATGGACCGGTACTATCAGATCGCCCGCTGCCTGCGGGACGAGGACCTCCGCGCCGACCGCCAGCCCGAGTTCACCCAGATCGACATCGAGATGTCCTTCGTCGACCTGGAGGACATCATCACCATGGCCGAGGGGCTCTATGCCACCATGTTCCGCGAGGCCCTGGGCGTGGAGATCGCCGTGCCGTTCCCGCGGCTCTCGTACGCCGAGTGCATCGCCAGGTACGGCACGGACAAGCCGGACCTGCGCTTCGGAATGGAGTTCGTCGACCTGGCCGAGATCGTCAAGGACAGCCAGTTCAAGGTGTTCACCGGCACCCTCAACAAGGGCGGGCAGGTCAAGGGCATCTGCGTCAAGGGCTGCGGCGGCTACGCCCGGGCGCAGCTTGATAAGCTCACCGAGTTCGCCAAGGAGCACAAGGCCCAGGGCCTGGCGTGGATGCGTGTGGTGGAGGGAGGCGTCGATTCTCCCATCGCCAAGTTCTTCTCCGAGGAGCAGATTCAGCGCATTTTGGCGGCGTTCTGCGCCGAGGCCGGCGATCTGCTGCTGATGGTGGCCGACACGCCGGCTATCGTGGCCGAGGCGCTGGACTGGATCCGCCGCGAGATGGCGAGGCGCGAGGGTCTTATCAAGCCCGACACCTTTGCCCTGGGGTGGGTCCTGGACTTCCCGCTGTTTTCGTGGGACGAGGAGGCCAAGCGCTGGGACGCCGAGCACCACCCGTTTTGCATGCCCCATCCCGACGACTGGGGCTATCTGGACACCGACCCGGGTAAGGTACGGGCCCAGTCGTATGACGTGGTGCTCAACGGCAGCGAGGTGGCCAGCGGGAGCATCCGAATCCACCGCCCGGACATCCAGCAGAAGGTGTTCGACATCCTGGGCATCGAGGCCGAGGAGGCCCAGCGCAAGTTCGGGTTCCTGCTGAATGCCTTCAAGTACGGCGCTCCGCCGCACGGCGGCATCGCGCCGGGCTTCGACCGCATCGTGGCGATCATGTGCGGGGAGGACAGCATCCGCGATGTGGTGGCCTTCCCCAAGACCCAGAGGGCGCAGTGTCTGATGTCGGGGGCTCCGACCGAGGTGGACAACGAGGGCCTGCGCGAGCTGCACATCAAGGTGGACATGCCGCCGGAGGGGTAGTAGACGCCGTTTCCCGGGTCCGCAGGCATCCTGCCCTGCGGTGGCGTCCGTCAGCGACACGAGCAAGACGAGATCAAGATACCCGCGTTTGGGCGCAGCCCGGGCGCGGGTATTCTCGTGTGCGGGAGCGCGGCTGTGAGGAGGCACGCAACTTAACGTCGCCGGGCCAATCAGTCAGATTATGCAGGTTCCGGGCAGGCGCCGATTCACGTCACCTCACCCCCCCAGC
>CAYRFY010000179.1:0-1918 GCA_964423635.1 uncultured Armatimonadia bacterium
GCGGCGAGTACCGGCATACTGTCAGACGCCTCATGACCTTGCTGCGGCATATCCAGCCCGAGGACATCGCGCCTTTCAAGGACCCGCCCAACGAGCCCTTCCGAGCCTCCCTGATGGCCGCCATGCAGAGCTACGCCCACCAAAGCGACCTGCGAGAAGAGCTGCGCCGGCTGGGCTTCCCCGTCGACGATGCCCTCTACGACCAGTTCATGGCACGCGTCGCCCCGGCCCCGGAGCACGCGCAGCCCGCGGCCAGCGGCAGACCCCTGCTGTATGCGCTGGGGGCGAAGATCGACAGGCGCAAGCAGGAGGACGGCACGCCCTTCCGGGTCACCGAGACCGCACTGTTCGCGATCCCTGCCGAGGGCACGCCCGGCATGGTGATGGAGCTGCCGATGCGCCAAGTCGCCGCGTTGTGCCTGGCCGAGGGCCTGCTCTCACCCTCTCGGCGTCAGATCGCGTACTTCGATGCCTCCGGTGAGAAGCTCTTCGTGCGGGACCTGTCCGGCGGGGCGCCACGGCTGGTGTGTACGTTCGAGAACCCCCTTGGGGGCTACTACGTTGCGCCGGCTGCCTGGTCCGCCGCGGAAGACGAACTGGCGGTACGGTTGGGCAGGTTCCACCGCGTGGTCGCGCTGACGGATGGCTCGTACCGGGAGGCGAAGGCGCCCGGCGGTGATGACCAGTGGTGGTTCGTAAAGAGCCTCGTTCCTCCCACCTCGAGTGGCAGATGGCGAGCCATCGCCACGCGCGACCCGCATCTGGAGGAAATGGCCGCTGACCAGTGGACGATCTGGGACCTGGGAGCCAGCTCGCTCGGGCCTGTCCACTCGCTCGCGGGGAACTGCGATAAGAGCAGCTTCGCGTTTGATCGTGACACCGAAGAGGTCGCCCTATTCGAGTGCGTCGGCACGCGCGACGGCACACCGGGTGCGAGGATCGTCGGCACCGCTTTCGGGCAGGGAGGCACCAGCCGTCCCTTGGTCGACCTGACCCTCGACTGGCAGCGGGATGCCGTGGATGAATTGGGGGCGGATGCCAGCCTACTAGACCTGTACTCGGTGGGCATGTCAGGGTGGTCTCGCGGACAGCAGTGGATCGCGTGGGCGACGTTGGCCGCTGGGTGGCCCGACGGTGCCCAGGACTACAACGCGAGCACGAAGCTCACCTCGATGATCCTGGCGGCACCCGATGGCGCCGCGGCAGCCGACCGCCGTCCTCGCACCATCGGCTCGGGTATGTTCTTCACCTGGCTGCCAGACGGCCGGATTGCGTACGTCAAGCGGCCAGGGCTGACGGGGCCCTCGGACGCCCTGGACGCCCTCGCGATCGTCTTGGCCTCGCCCGAGCCGGGGGCCAAGCAGCAGGTGGTCTGGGAAGGCGACCTGCCCGGAGGCTACACGCCCACACACCTGTTCAGCGCCGAGCCCCTGCGGGGTGAGAGTGGCGGCACCATCGCGGGCGAAAGCGGCAAGTAGCGAGGCGCCCGGGGGCACTGTGATCGCCGCGGGCGCGGTGCCGTGGAGCGGATCGAGGTCGAACCTGGTGACTGCCGGACTGAACGAACCGGCAGCACCGACCGGGAGGTCGAGAGCAATGTACAGGACTGTGTGGATGCTGGCAGGACTGGCCGCACTGACGTTGGTCGTAGGGATGTGGGGGTGCAGCAGCACGAACGACGCGGCGGGGACAGGCGTGGACACCGCGGCCAAGCCGGTGAAGGCACCTCCGGGCGACGAGCTGCCCCTGGTGGGTGACGCCGGCGGCTCCATCTACTACTCGGTCACGGGCTCGGCAGACACCATGAAGATGGGCTGGGACGGTTCGTCTCCCACCGCGGTCTGCGATGATCCGTACTGTGCCAACGGTTTCGAGGTCTCACATGGAACCAACCGGTTCCTGCTGTACTATAGGCCGG
>CAYRFY010000179.1:1928-7029 GCA_964423635.1 uncultured Armatimonadia bacterium
TACGGTGACATGCAGCCCATCTACAACGTCTACATGGTGCCCGAGAGCGGGGGCACGCCGGTCAACATCGCCAGCGACGATCACTTCCAGACCTTCACGCCCGGCATCTCCGTGGACGACACCATGATCGTCATCAACGGCGCAGGCATCTGGGATGAGGCGACCCAGGACTTCATCCCGGAGAGCATCGGCAGCTATGTGGCCGACCTGGTCTATGGGGTCGACGGGTACCCATCAGGGCTCGAGAACCTGCGGATGGTCTGCCCCTATCTGCTGGGCGACCTGTCGCCGGACAAACAGCGGGGCGCGGTGACCGAGGCGGCTGTCTCCGGCGGGCCGGCCGATCTGTGGATAGCATCGGTGCTCACCGGGGCTCGGACCAATCTCACCAACACCTCGACACTGGACGAGAGCGGCGCGGCCTGGTCTCCGGTACTTGCGGCGGATCGCATCGCCTACACGCGGCCGGTCGTGGACCGGAAGGGCAAGACGACGGCACAGGACGTCTACACGATGCCGGCGGACGGCAGTACCGCGATCTGCGCCGTCACCAAGGCCAACTCCGGGGTGGGGTGGAACCGCGGGGCCCAGTGGAGCCCGGACGGGTCGAAGGTGGCCTTCGTGGCCAGTTCGACCCAGACCGGCATGGCGGCGATCATGCGCAGCGCGGCGGATGGCAGTACCACCGCAAAGGACCTGACCGGCTTCACGATCAGCCGGGTTTCATGCATCAAATGGCGGCAGTAGTCCGAAAGCCTAGCGAAGATTCGCTCCCCCGGGCCCCGGCGCTGTTGCCGGGCCCCGGCACGACCGCAGGCGACGCCTACGCCGTCCTGCGGCAGGAGGCCTCCGACACGCTGCCCGCCAAAACCGATACCGTGGGAATGGTCACATCGAGGCGATGAAGCATCGTGCGCACGGCACCCGGGGGGTTCGTGCCTGACGCCGCGCTTCTAGGCCTCGGCGCCTCGCGCCGGAAGGCACACCTGCACCGTGGTGCCCTCTCCCACGTGGCTGCTCATCTCGATCGTTCCGCCGTGAGCCGTGATGATGCCGTGGGAGACGGACAGACCCAGTCCCGTGCCGGGGATGGAGCTGTCGCCCAGGCGCCCCTTGGTGGTGAAGAAGGGCTCGAAGACCCGGGGCAGATGCTCGGGGGGGATTCCCTCACCGGTATCTGCGATCGTGGCCACGACCTGGTCGCCGAGCGGATCGTACTCGGTGGTAATGGCAAGAGTGCCGCCCGTAGGCATGGCGTGGCGTGCGTTGATGAGCAGGTTGAGGAACACCTGCTCCATCTGTCCGGCGTCGGCGTGCACCCGGTGGCCGTCGGCCATGAAGGTCTCCTGCAGGTCGATCCCGGTCCTCCGCATCTCCGTCTCGGTGACGGCGAGGGCGGCCCGCAGAGGTTCGGCGATATCGATGGTCTCTCTTTTGGGCTCTCGCGGTCTGGCGAAGGCCGCCAGGCTGCCGCAGACCTCGCTGCCCCGGGTCGTGGCGCGCAGTACCAGCTCGACGAGACGCTCGTACTCCTCCTGCGTGCGGCGCCGCTGCGCCAGTTCCGCCCGCATCATCATGCTGGCGAGCAGGTTGTTGAACTCGTGGGCGACGCCGGTGGCCAACTGCCCCATGGCGGCCAGCCGCTGGGCATCCTGGGCCCTGCGCTCGTCGGTGATGTCATGGGCGAATACCGAGACGCGGCTCAGGTTGCCGTCGGCGTCGAGAATCGGATACACGGAGACGCGCTGGTGGTTATCCGCGGTGTCGTGGAGAAACACTTGAGGCCGGCCGGTCTCAACCGCCTTGCGGAAGTGCTCCTCCACCACCTCCAGCGTCCCCCCGGTCAGGTGGGAGAAGAGGTCGGTGCCCACCAGTGTAGCGATGCTCTTCCCCAGTCCGTCGGCGCAGGCCGCGTTGATGCCCAGGATACTGCCGGTGGGAGTGAGCAACACCACCGGGTCGGAGGTGGAGTTCAGTAGCGCCCACGCCGTCTCATTGCTGGTCTGTAGTCGCTGTGCGGCCACCCGGCGTTGCTCGGCGCCGCTTATGGCCGAAGCGATCACGCTGAGAAGGTCCTTGTCCTCGTCGGTGGGCGCATAGTCGCTGGAAAACAGCGCACACAGCGCCCCCACAGCCTCACCGGCGAAGCGCACGCAGGCCCCGAGAGCCATCTTGGGCTCGCGGACGGAGAGCTCTGGGTCAGAACCGGGCTCGCCGCGCTGAGGCAGCTCACACACCGCCAGCGTGTCGGTAGCCCCCAGTTGCATCACGGTCCGGCACAGGTCGCCGTCGCCCCGGCACTCGCAGCCATCGCAAGCCGGGGCGTTCCACCGCGACACCCCAACCGGCTCTTCATCCTCCAGGCGATAGTAGGCCACGTGGTCCGCCGACAACAGCTCGCCGCTGAGGGTGGTGAGGCTGTCGATGTTCTCCTGGGGCACGGCGGTGAAGTTCAGGAAGCAGCGGTTGATACTGGCCAGACGCTGCTCCGCCTGCTTCCGCGACGTGATGTCACCACCTACCGACTGCATCTCCACGACGCCCCCGGCGGCGTCCGCGATCGCGCGGTGCGTCCAGCTCACCCAGCGCAGACGCCCGTCGGAGGTGAGCACGCGATGCTCCATGGTGAGTAGCGGTCTGTCGGGTCCGAGGGCCGCGAGGGCCTCGTCCACCTGCTTCCGGTCGTCCTCGGGTATCAGAGGGAGAAAGCGGTGGCCGAGGAGGTCTTGCGCCCCGGCGCCAAACCGACGGCGGTAGGTCTCGTTGGCGAAGGTCAGGCGCCTGTCCGGCGTCCAGCGGCAGATGAACTCCGTCTGATCCTCCACAATGCCCCGGTAGCGCGCCTCGCTGCGGCGCAGGTCGGCACGGGAGCGGTCCAGGGATTCCAGGGCCCGGTTGATGTCCAGCGCCAGACCGGAGAGCTCATCGGTGCCGTCCACATGTACCCGCTCTCCGGAGTCCGGGCGGGAGCCGACGCGGCGCACATCGCGACTCAGGGCCGTGATGCGGGACAGGACGGTCCGGTTCAGGTAGGTCAGGACGAGTGCGACCGAGGCCAGGCCTGCCAAGAGCAGGAACAGGCCGATGTGTCGCACCGAGGCGGCGGTGCGAACGCCCACCTCCCGGGGTGTCACCACGCGCAGGATGACCCCCGGCTGCTTGCCGGGGTTCTCCGCCAGCAGATAGGCCGCCAGGTGCTCCCGGCCTTGATGGAAGAGCCTTGTTGGTCCCTCTTTCCCCAGAGCCGCAACGACGGCCCGGACATCCTCGGGATGGTCGGGCGCATCGGCCGCGTGAATGGTGACCTCGGCCAGTAGGCTCTTGCCCAGGTGGCGGAGGGCCCCGGTGCCCAGGTACCGGGCCAGGACGACAAACCCCAGAACCCGCGCGTCGTCATCCGACGCCTTGACCTGGCTGTAGGCCACCACCGCCGGGCCTCTGGGGAGAGCGACCAGCCCCTGCCACCCTGACTCGGCCTCGGGCTCGCCCAGTCGCAGGGCGGCCACAAGGCGCGTGGAAGTCTCTTTCTCTATCATTAAGTAGCGTCCGCCATCCGGCTCATAGCCGTACAGCAAAGACCCGTCCGGAGCAAAGTAGGCCGTCGCCGTGGCGCCCGTGGTCACCAGGGCCCGTACATCCGCCCGATGCCAGTGCTCCACCGGAGCACGCCTGAGCATCAGATCGCGTGTCTCGCTGCGCTGTGCCCATTCCTTGGCCACAGCGGCCAACCCCGCCGCACTCTCTCTGACCACACTGTGGACCGTATCCACGGCGCGCCCCATCTCCCGGCGCTCCAGAGCCGCGAACTTGCGGCCCAGCACCGTGTACGATGTGGCAACCAGGACCACCAGAAGGAGTGTGAAGGTGAGGCCCGCCACGATGAGGGTCTTGCGTTGCAGCGTCATACGCCCACACCGCCGGAGCGTGCGGCGCATCGGGGTACGTCTGTCGCGGAGCTCTGAGGAAAGCCGGCGGTGCGCCGCCGGGGATGCGGCGCGACAGGGCCGGCTGCGCGGCGGGACCGGGCGGCCGGTGTTTTGCCCTTATTGCATCTTGCTGAGCCGGACTGCGAAGTAGGCTGCAAAGCTCTGATGCACCCCGCACGGCGGCGTTCAGATATGCGAGAGTTGTCTGGGGCGTCCCGAGCACTCACGGCGTCCGCTTGAGACGCCATGAACCGCCTCTGCATTTTCCGTGCCATGGCGCATCGGGCCCGGGTTGACACCGCCTATCTTTCGGGACATGGGCAATGTCCGGGCTCAGGCGGCGATCGGCTTGATGCCCGGCGGTGGGACGCTGTTGCCCCGCAAGGAGGAACCGGGCATACTCGGAGGAACGTTAGGTGCTACGTACACCGGTCAGGCCCGAGCGCCATCGTCTCGGGCACGCGGACAGTCGCGCCTCGGAGTGCCACCCATGTTCCCTCTGCGAGACAACATCCCGTCCCGCACCTACCCGTTGGTCACCAATATCCTGATCTGGGCCAACCTGCTGGTATTCGCCTACGAGGCCTCCCTGGGGCAGGAACTGCAGCAGTTCATCGAGGCCTACGGCCTGACCCCCGCCCGGGTCACGGGGAACGCCCCGGCGGGGCCTCTGGGCGTGGTCTTGCCGTTCTTCACGACGATGATTCTCCATGGCAGTTGGTTCCACGTCCTGGGAAACGTCTGGTTCCTGTGGCTGTTTGGGGATAACGTCGAGGACCGTCTGGGACACTGGCGTTACCTGTGGTTCTACACCATCGCCGGGCTCATCGCGGGCCTGGCCCACGTCCTGTCGGACACCGCCAGCACCGTTCCTGCCGTCGGCGCCAGTGGCGCCATTGCCGGGGTTCTGGGTGCCTACCTCGTGCTGTACCCCCGGGCGCGCGTGGCCACCTTGCTGTGGCTGGGGTTCTGGGTGGAGATCATTGAGATTCCGGCGGTGACGTACCTGGGACTCTGGTTCCTCTACCAGCTTCTGCCCGGGCTGCTCTCCGCCTCAATCGGTCAGGTAGGCGGAGTGGCGTGGTGGGCGCATATCGGGGGCTTCGCCGCAGGCTTCGTGTTTGCCCGGCTGTTGTGCGGCAACTGCGCGCTGGAGCGGCACCCGGAGGAGAGCA
>CAYRFY010000179.1:7039-12660 GCA_964423635.1 uncultured Armatimonadia bacterium
CCGGTAGGCCGCAGCGGCCCGGTCGCCGTCTTTGAGTGCGGAACGTCACACCCGGAGGGCACACCCCATGGACTTTGGCACACTCATCTGGGTCTTCATCATCGCCGGCATGTTTTATCCCATCGCGCAGCAAAGGATGCTGGAGGCCGCCCGCATCAGGCTCTTGACGAGCCTGGAGGCCAAACGCAAGTCGCGAGTCATCGCGCTGATCCACCGCCAGGAGAGCCTCAGCCTCCTGGGTTTCCCGCTGATGAAGTACATCAACATCGAGGATTCCGAGAGCATTCTGCGGGCGATCCGCATGACCCCGGACGATATGCCCATCGACCTCGTGCTTCACACCCCCGGCGGCATGGTGCTGGCGGCGGGCCAGATCGCCCATGCCCTCAAGCGCCACCCGGCCAGGGTCACCGCCTTCGTGCCCCATTACGCCATGAGTGGCGGGACTTTGATCGCCTTGGCCTGCGACGAGATCGTCATGGACCCGGACGCCGTCCTGGGGCCCGTGGACCCGCAGGTGGGCAACTCACCGGCGGTGTCGATTCTCAAGGTGCTGGAGCAAAAGTCCCCCTCCGACATCGACGACGAGACGCTGATCCTGGCCGACGTCTCGCGCAAGGCCATCAACCAGGTGCGCTCCTGTATCGTGGACCATCTCTGCGGCGACTGTGAGCCCGAGCGGGCCGTGCAGGTGGCCACCGCCCTGACCGACGGACGGTGGACTCACGACTACCCGCTCACGGTGGATGAGGCCCGGACTCTCGGCCTGAGCGTCACCACGGAGCTGCCCGAACAGGTGCACCAACTGATGGACCTTTACCCGCAGCCGCAGCGCGGCCGGCCCTCGGTGGAGTACGTGCCCATGCCGTACCACGACCGGGGCAAGAGCGCCGACGGGCAGAAGGGATAGGCGAAACGGCGGGGACGGCAGGGCGAGTGGCCGATGCCCCGCCGCCAACCTCGTTCCTGTGGCCCTCAGCCGTCGACGCCCTGAGAGGATGTCTATGTTTCCAGACCTGATTGTCCACAATGCTCGGATTGCGGCGCTCGCCGGTGACCGAGGCGGCGCGCCGCCCACGGCCCTGTGCGCCTGGCACGGTCGCATCGTTGCCCTGGGGCGTGACGATGATCTTCTGCCCGCCGCCTCCGGCGCGCGTGTGGTGGATGCCGGGGGGCGGTTCGTTTGCCCCGGCTTCACCGACAGCCACGTGCACCTCAGCTCCTGGGCGATGCTACAGAGCGGCCGGCAGGTGGATCTGGAAGGCGCCGGCTCGTTGGCGGAGGCCGTGGGGCGGCTGGGGGCCGCTGTGGGCTCGGTACCCCCGGGCGGGTGGCTGCGGGGGCGAGGGTGGGACAAGAACCGCTGGCCCGAGGGACGCTTTCCGACCGCGGCCGATCTTGATGCCGTGACCGGCGAGGTGCCGGCGGCGCTCCCCTCCCACGATGGGCATTCGCTGTGGGTGAACACGGCCGCCATGCGCATCGCGGGCGTGACGGCACACACTCCCGAGCCTGCCGGCGGCCGGATCCTGCGCGGGGCCGACGGGGTTCCCAATGGGCTGTTTCAGGAGGCCGCCAATGGCCTGGTGTGGCGGCGTGTGCCGGAGCCATCCGCGGATGAGCTGACCGCTGCCCTAGCCGCGGCGCTGCCCCGAGCTGCCGCGCTGGGCCTGGTGGCGGTGCACAATTGCGAGGGCGGAGACTCCATGGAGGCGGTGCGGCTCCTTCGCGAGCAGGGGACGCTGTCGCTGCGCATCGTGCGCTATCCTCCGGCCGAGGTGCTCCCCGCGCTCTCCGGGCTGAGCCTGGGCTCCGGATTTGGCGACGAATGGATGGGCATCGGCGGGGTGAAGGCCTTTCTCGACGGGGCTCTGGGGGCGCAGACGGCCGCCATGCTGGCTCCATACGAGGCCGCTGACGACGCGGGCGTCCTGACCATGGAACCCGAGGAGCTGCTGGACTTGATCCGGCGTGCCACCGAGGCGTCGCTGGCCGTGGCGCTGCATGCCATCGGCGACAGGGCCGTGCGCATGGCCCTGGATGCCTTCGAGACGGTGAAGAGGGGCCGGCACGGCGCGTGGCCCCGGCACCGCATCGAGCACGCCCAGCATCTCACCGAGGAGGACGTTCCGCGGTTCGCGCGGCTGGGAATTGTGGCTTCCATGCAGCCCGCCCACATGCTGGCGGACATTGACACCTGTCTTCGCCACGTGGGCGACCGTAGCCGCTGGGCCTTCCCTCTGGCCTCTTTGGCCGCATCCGGGGCCGTCCTGGCCTTCGGCTCCGACGCGCCGGTGGAGACCATGGACCCGCTGGTCGGCCTGCGCTCGGCGGTCACTCGCCGGCGCTGGGACGGGACGCCCGTCGAGGGCTGGTACCCGGAGCAGAGGCTCACGGTGGAGCAGGCCCTGGCGGGCTATACCACGGGGCCGGCATACGCCGCCGGGCGTGAGAGCCTCACCGGCACTTTGGAGCCCGGGAAGCTGGCGGACTTCGTGCTCCTGAGCGCGGATCCCCGCGCCGTTGCTGCGGAAGAGCTGGAGCAGGTCCGCGTGGTCGCTACGGTGGTCGGCGGACGGGCCACCTATGACCCGGAGGGGCTCTTCGAGACGGTGTGAGATGTCGCCTCGATGACCGGTGCGTTCTGACCTGTCGAACCACAGGTGCCTCGCCCGCTCGCGTCGAAACTGCCCGGCGCGGCCTTCGCGCCCCCACCTATGCCCGCTGCCTGGAGGATCACCCACCGTGACAACCGCCGGCGTTGACCTACTGTGTGCCCGGAACGTCTGCGAGGCCCTGGGAGTGGCCCCCGTTCCCGAGTGCTGGGAGGAGACCTGGCCACAGTCGCAGGGAGCCTTCCTGTCGCTCGCCCCGCAGGTCCTGTGTCCCGAGGCGGTGCGTCGGGCCGGTGCCGAGAGCGGCATGAGCCCGGAGGTTGCCGCCGCCTGCGTGGCGTGCGCCGAGACTATGGAGGCCAATGCGGCACTCCGGCGCCTGGTCTGGCATTGCCACTGGCTGCTCTTTCTCTCCGGCAAGGACCCACAGGTGTCGGCCTGGCCACGGCTGTCGGCTTCCGCGGCGGCCGCCGTTCCCATGGCCTACGCCGTTGCGTTCCTGTCGGGCTTCCCCGCCCTCCGGGCGCTCCACCGCTCCCGGGGGATCGCCGCCGAGGTTACCGTGGCCACCGCGGCCGACCTGGAGCTGTGGATACGGGAGGAAAGGCGCCGCAGCGGCCGGTGGGGATTGGTCCAACTCGGCTGGCTGGTGCATCACTTCCAGGGCAGGCTCTTTGGGCTCGGCCGCCTGCAGTACCTGCCCGGCCGTTACCACAGCCCCTTCGTCTTCTACCGCCACTTTGGCAGCCACAGGGTCGTCGCCCTGGCCGAGGGCGGCCTGCTGATGCGCGGAGACGGCCAGTTCGCCTCCGCCGACGGCGGCCGCGTCAAGACCGGCCTGTGGCTCACCTCCCTGGAGGCTTCAGAGGGCAAGGTCCGCGGCCATCCTGTATCCCCTCTGGGCCACGTGGCCCAGACGCAGGTGGAGCTCCCCCTGGATCAGTGGCACGAGATCCTGCGTCCCGGAGACCCGGTGATGACGGTGCACATCCCCGCCACCGGGCCCATGGACCCCGGCTCCTGCGGGCAGTCCTTCCGCATGGCCGTGGAGTTCTTCCCCCGGCATCTGCCGGACGTGCCCTACCGCGCCTTCACCTGCCAGTCCTGGCTTCTGGACCCGCAGTTCGAAGCCATGGCGCCACCCCCACAGAACATCGTGGCCTTCCTGCGCGAATGGTACCTGCACCCGGTGCGGGGAGCCGACGACGGCCAGACCTGGGAGCGCCTCTTCGATGTCTTCGACGGCCGGCCACCATCGCTGGAGAACGCCCCGAGGGACACCTCCTTGCGCCGCGCCGTAGTGGAGTTCATGCAGCAGGGAGGACGCTGTCGCAGCGGGGGCAGCGTCCTGTTTCCGGAAGACCTCAAGTGGGGCGAGCAAGTCTACCGCGCCGGAATGGAGGAACTAAAGTGACGCCACTGAGCGCCGGGCCTCGGGTTCTTGCTCTGCGCGAGCGAGCCGCCGTGATGCGGGAGGTGCTTTCCGAGAGGCTTGAGACGGTGCTGCCCGTGGCAATGCGCGAGGCGGGCCTGGACATGTGGCTTGTGATCTGCCAGGAGGATGACCTCGACCCCGTCTTGCCCACGCTTCTGCCCATGGATTGCTGGTGCCCGATCCTGCAGATGCTCATCTTCCACGATCCCGGCCGGGGCCCCCTCCAGCGCATCAACCTGTCCATGACCGATACGGGTGACCTCTACGACAGGCCGTGGAGGGGGCGCGAGCACTCCGAGCAGTGGCCGCTGCTGGCTCAGATCATCGCCGAGCGCGACCCTCGGCGCATCGGGATCAACACGGGCTCTACTCAGTGGGCCGCGGGCGGCCTGACGCACAATCTGTACCTTCAGCTCGTGGAGGCCATCGGCCCGCAGTACGCCTCTCGGCTGCAGTCGGCCGAGGCACTGGTCACCCACTGGCTGGCCACACTGACGCCGCGCCAGACCGAGCTCTTCGACCACGTGGCCGCCGTGGCCCACGGGCTCCTGTCCGGCTGCTACAGCCGCCGGGTCATCGTCCCCGGCCTCACCACCACCGACGACCTCGAGTGGCACTACTGGCAGACGGTGGCCGAGCTGGGGCTACAGGTGTCCTTCAAGCCCTTCTTCAACCTCATCCGCAGCCCACAGGCCGTGGAGCGGTTCGGCCCCGGCGACAGGACCCTCCGTCCCGGCGATGTCATCCACTCCGATGTGGGCATCCGCTATCTGGGGCTCAACAGCGACCACCAGCAACTGGCCTACATTCTCAGGCCCGGCGAGAGAGACGCCCCGGCGGGCCTGCGGGCCCTGCTTTCCGAGGCCAATCGGCTGCAGGATGTGTTCATGGCTCAGTTCAAGGAGGGCCTGACGGGCAACGAACTGCTGGCCCGGGTGCTGGCGGTGGCCGGGGAAGCGGGGATACCGGGCCCGAGGGTGTATTCCCACTCACTGGGCCACATGCTCCACGAGCCCGGCCCACTCATCGGCCTGCCCTGGGAGCAGGAACGCTGCCCCGGCCGGGGAGATGTAGCCCTGCGTCCGGGCTACGCCTTCACCGCCGAACTGTCGGTCACCGGTCCCGTCGCCGAGTGGGGGACCGAGGCGGTGTGCCTGCCGGTGGAGGAGGATGTCGTGTACACCGCCGAGGGCTGTCGCATGCTGGACGGTCGGCAGGAGAGGTTCCACGTCATTTGACGCTGCCCGGGGAAGCCGCATCCATGGCCCCGGGGGCCCGGGACCGTGGGGGAAGAGGACCACGGTGGGTCGTCGGGGGTCGACCGTGGCCTCGGAACGGCACGTCGTTGCGCGCACCGAGACGCCCGCAGGGGCCGACTCGTGCCCGAGCTTGCCGGGCTCCGGAGCACCCGGGAGCCACGGCGCAGGCTTCAGCCACAAAGGCCCGGTAGACCGGCGCCCTAGCACTACAACCGGGCATGGGTTGGGGCGGTCCAACGGCCGTTGGTGGGGCGGGCTTTCCAGCCCGCCAAGCTGGCCTGCAGGGCCGGCGTCGGTCCTCCGACACAGCTC
>CAYRFY010000180.1:0-1852 GCA_964423635.1 uncultured Armatimonadia bacterium
CAGAACCCCCACTGATACCATTCCCAGTACATCGGGTCGCAGTACCACCACCACGAGTCGCAGTCGGCGACACAGTGCAGCGTGATGGTGCGGTGATGGTGGCGAAGCCGGTCCCGCAGGTGCACGTGATCTCGTACTTCGCCGGCTTGCCCACAGGCACCTGGCGCAGGTCCGCCCTGTCATTCACGAAACCTCCGAAATTAGGCTCCCAGCGCAGAATCTGCTCGGGGATCGGGAATGCCCAGGAAGAGGGCCGCTCGAGCTCGCACGGAGGTCTGGCCGACTCTACGGGGACCCGGGCATATGCTCGCGGATATGCTCTTGCGTGGCCGTGGAGACGGCCTGCTGCTCGGCGGCGAGCAGCAGGTGGCCACCCCTGTCGAAACTGACCAGCTCGGCCCCGGGGATCGTGGCCGCCGCGAACTGAGCATTGTGGTAGAGCTGCAGGGTGTCATCCTTCGCGTGGAGTACCAGCGTCGGCGCCCGGATGGCGGCGATCCTCTCATTCGGCATCGTGGCTCTGTTGTCAAACACGACGCCGTCGGACCGCGGAGCCACCGGGTTCATGTCGTCGATGATCCGGCGCACCAGCTCCCGCTGCTCGGGGCCCATCCGGGCGGTAACGGTGTGGTCCGCGCCCATCAGCACCAGGAATTGCCTGCGAAACAGCTTCGTGATCCCCCAGTAGAGCGGATCGTGGCTATAGACGGTCACCAGCATATTGCCCTTCTGATTCGCCTGGTCCTGGTCCTGCTCGCTGGAGGAAGCCACACCGCAGGAGATCAGCGTGAGTGAGGAGACCCTCTCGGGGTGCAGGAGGGCGAACAGCAGCGCCGAGGGTCCGCCGTGTGAGAGAGCAACGACGGCGGCGCGTCGGATACCCAGATGGTCCAGCAGGTGGGCGTAGGCGTGGGCCTGGTCGTCGAAGGTGGCGCCCTCATGGAAGGTCGAACGTAGATAGCCGAAGCGCGATGGCGCGATCCAGTGGAACCGGTCGTCCAGCACCGCCCGGGCCAGGAGCTCGCCCTGGTCGTAGCCGCCGCCGCTACCGTGGATCGCCAGGACGGGCGGGCCGGCCCCGCCAGCGGAGAACTCGATGTCTCCGTATGGCGAGGAGATCACGGTGCTGTGAGAGCGGATGCGCCGATAGGCGAGGTGCATGTCCCACAGATAGGCGGTCGAGATCAGGACCACCAGCGCCGCAAGACCCGCCACAATCCAGCGCAGCAGCTTCCCACGCATCCGCCATCCCTCGCTTAAGCCCCGCCGGCCGCAGGGCGCCGGACAGGACTGCCCCGCACGCTTCACGGAGATTGACTGGGGAAGGCAGTTCGTGATTGTGACCGGCCAGACCTGATAGGGAGGCATTTGAGCCTGATCGAGGGGACATGCGGCGCCGCGAGATGGCGCGAAGTGAGGACACCCAGGCCACGTAGCCCATGACCTGGAGACGACGGTCAGTAGCGGGGCAAGTGGCCCCGGACGGTAGACCGGCGGCTGCGTCCGCCCTGATGGCGCTCCGACGGCGAGCTATTGGGCCGCCTCGGACCGCATCGCTGCCCGCGACGCCTCTGAGAACTCCACCCGTCGCACCGGGAAGCTGATCTCAATGCCCTCCCGGGCATACCGCCGGTGCAGTTCCTTGATGAACCTGTGTTTCAGGGCCCACTGCGCCTCGAAGCTGACGACCCGCAGCACAACCGAGAACTCGATGTTCGAATCGCCGAAGGTATGATAGTACACCAGCGGCTCCCAGTCTGCCTTGGCGCCGTCCACCTCTTTCTGCACCGCTGTGGCCACCTCCACCGTGACTGTCTCCACCGTCTCCAGATCGCTGCCGTAACCCACCCCC
>CAYRFY010000180.1:1862-12644 GCA_964423635.1 uncultured Armatimonadia bacterium
ACGGACATCTCCTGCACGGGGAGGTAGTTATTGGTCACCACCGTCTGGCTCAGCTTGGCGTTGGGGATGATGATCAGGTTATTCGACCAGGGCCGTATCCTGGTATTGCGCCAGCCGATCTCGTGGATGAACCCCTCCTCGCCGGTGGCAAGCTTGACGTAATCGCCCACCTTCATGGGCTCATCCACCATCATGTAGATCCCGGCGAAGAAGTTCGACAGCGTGTCTTCCAGCGCCAACGCCACCGCGAGCCCCCCGATGCCCAGACCGGTCAGCAGTGGGGTGACCTTGTACCCCAGTTGGCTGATGATGGTGACACCGGCGACGGTAATCAGCGCCACTCCCAGCAGCTTCCGCAGAAGGCCCACATAGCGCGCGGAGCCCTGGCCCCGCTCCCGCGCGGTGGCCTCGTACCGATCGGCGAAGCGGCTGAGAAGGTTCATTACGGCCCAGAGCACTGTGGCCGTCGTCAGGGCGGCGGCCACACGGGAGACCAGTGAGCGCTGGGCGTCGGAGAGGGCGGCTACCTGCAGGAGTGCGAGCTGTGTGCCCTGAACCGCCACCCACACCGTCACGGGACCCGCCACCGCCTGCACCAACGCGTCGTCCCAGCTCACCGTGGTGCGACGGCCGAGGCGACGAAACACGGGCACCACGATGTAACGCAGGGCGAGTACGGCGAGCAGGGTTGCGGCCGCGACCCCTGCGGGCCAACCCCACTGTTGCCAGACTGTGCTCAGGGCATCATTCATCTGCCGGTATCATCCTGTCTGGGCGAGATTGCGACTCCGTCGACTTCACCCGGCGAGCCCCCGTGAGGCAACCTCGGCGCAGGGCGGGGACGGTCTGCCACGCTGTGTCTCAAGCGCCAATCGGCCTGTCCTTACGGGGGTCTGGGGGCGTGGCGAGTAAACCCGCTTCTACGTGGAGTGTAATTCGGACGCTCTCCGAATGACACTCTTGGCAAAGGCGGGCTTCTCGGCCGCACCTCTAGGCCTGATCCAGCAGGCCCTCGTTTTCCAGGAACTCGCGGGCCACGTCCGCGGCCTGCTCGTTTCTCTCATCCACGCGATAGTTCATGTCTCTCATCTTGTCGTCGGGCAGCCTGCCGGCCAGCAGATTCAGCGCCTCGGCCAGCTCGGGGTGCTTTTCAAGCGTGTCCTGCCGCACCAGAGGCGCCGCATCGTACGGTGGGAAGAACCCCTTGTCGTCCTCGAGGATCACCAGGTCGAAGGCCGGAATGCGCCCGTCCGTGGCGAAGCCGTCGATCACGTCCACCTTCTCGGAGGCCACCGCCCGGTAGGTCAGCCCGGCATCCATGCCCTTGGCCTGTGAGAAGTCCAGGCCGTAAAGCTCCTGCAGGCCGGGGTAACCATCGGGGCGCTCGAGGAACTCGTAGCTGGCGCCCAGCACGAGTTCTTTCGACAGCGGCGCCAGGTCGGAGATGGTCTTGACGCCCAGCTCAGCGGCCTGGGCCTTGCGCATGGTGAGCGTGTAGGTATTGTTGAACCCCAGGGGCTCTAGCCATGTGATGCCGAATTGCTCCTCGTACGCGCTCTTGACGGCATCGTACACTCCGGCGGAATCCGCGGAGACCTCCTGCTTCAGAATCGCCGTCAGCGCGGTACCGGTGTAGTCGGCATAGATGTCGAGTTCGCCGCTCTTGAGGGCCTCGAAGCATACCTGCGTCCCGGCGAGATTGAGCTTCTTGTCCACCCGCAGGTCGGTCTTGGCCTCGATAAGCTGGCTCATGATCTCGCCCAGTAGCACCTGCTCGGTGAAGTTCTTGGAGCCCACCGTTACCCGGCCCCCCGGCCGGGTCCCGGCGTCGGCCCCGGCACTACCCTGCGGGGTCGCAGCGTTCGGATCCGGAGCCTCGCGGCGCCCGCAACCACTCAGCGCGGTGACCAGGGCTACCGACAGCACGAAAAGCAGTCTCTTGTCCACAGAAGTCCCTCCAGTTAGTCCGTATCTCTGCCGTCCGCTCTCCCTCGCTTCTCAACGCGCCGTCGTCATCGCCCTCTCGAGCCGTCCGAGAAGGAAATCCAGGAGCAGGGCGAGCAGAGCCGCCGGGATCGCGCCGGCGAGGATCACGTTATTGTTGACCATCGATATCCCGCGCATGATCAGATCGCCCAGACCTCCGGCGCCGATGAGCGAAGCCAGGGTCCCGATGCCCACGCAGATCACAGTGGCGGTCCTGATGCCGGCCATGAGCACCGGAAGCGCCAGAGGGAGCTCCACCAGCCGCAGGCGCTGGAGGTTGGACATGCCCATCCCGGTTCCGGCGTCGACCAGGGAGGGGTCGACCTCCTTGATTCCTGTGTAGGTGTTGCGGATGATGGGCAACAGCGAATAGAGGAACAGAGCGATGATCGCGTTCTTCTTGTCGATACCGACCAACGGTATCAAGAAGCCCAGCAGGGCGAGACTGGGGATGGTCTGGATGACGCTGGCCGTGCCCAGCACGGCCCCGGACATCCGCTCCCAGCGAGTCAGGAGAATGCCTGTGGGCACGCCGACCGCAATCGCCAGGGCCACAGGGATGCAGACGAGCCACACGAGATGCTCGACCGCGAGCTGGCCGATGTTGCCGGCCTCGCGTTGCAGGACTACGACGAGCTCATTCATTGCTCGCTCTCCTGACCGTCTTGTAATCCCAGGGCGGCCGCTACAGCCGCCGCCGCGCTCTCACGAGTGGCCACCCCGGTCAGTCGTCCCTCGGTGTTGACCACGGGCACCAGCGTCGTCTGCGTCGCGTTCAGCGCCCGCACCACATCCAGAAGGCTGGCGTCCTCGGGCAGGACGGGCACCTCCTCGGCGACGAGGTCTGTCAGCGCCGCGCCGCCGCCACGACTCAACTCCCCGGCACTGAGCACTCCCACCACTCCGGAGCCGTTGTCCTCCACCACGACGGCATCCAGGTCGTGACGTTCCAGGTGGGCCGTGGCCTGAGCGGCGGACATTTCCGCGGGCACAGTGAGCACATCGGCCCTGCCGTCTTCCAGGGTGCCCTGAGAGGCGTCGGCCGTGCTGAGCTGGAGCTGGAACCGATGGCGCCCCAGGAACTTGCGGACAAACTGGTTTGCCGGTCGGGCCAGCAGCTCTTCCGGAGTGGCCACCTGCACCAGTCGGCCCTCCGCCATGATCCCGATACGGTCTCCCAGCAGGACGGCCTCGAAGATGTCGTGTGTCACCAAGACGATGGTCTTTTGGATGTGTTCCTCCAGGCTGCGGAACTCGGCCTGGAGCTGCTCCCTAGTGATGGGGTCCAGAGCTCCGAAGGGCTCATCCATCAGGAGCACCGGCGGGTCCGCCGACAGTGCGCGGGCCACACCGACGCGCTGCTGCTGTCCCCCGCTGAGCTCACCGGGGTAACGGTGGAGATACTCGTCGGCAGGGAGCCCCACGAGGTCCAGAAGCTCGGCGGCCCGACTCGTCCAGCGGGTCCTGGGCACGCCACAAAGGCGCAGGACGATGCCGATATTGGCCGCCACCGTCATGTGGGGGAACAGCCCGATGTCCTGGATGACGTAGCCGATCCCACGCCGGAGCTTGACCGGGTCGGCATGTGTGACATCATGGCCACCGAGGAACACCGCGCCGCCGGTGGGCTCAATCAGCCGGTTGATCATGCGCAGCGTGGTCGTCTTGCCACAGCCGCTGAGGCCGATGAGAACGAAAGTCTCGCCCTCGGGTATGTGCAGACTCACGTCGCGCACCGCCTCGACGCCGCCGGCAAAGGTCTTGCACAGTCTTTCAAGCCGGATCATGCGCATCCTCGATATGCGAGCAAGATAAGAGTTGGTCTACGTCCCGTACCCCCTGCGTACTCCGCGTCCCCAGCCGCCTGGGCTCACCAGCCGAACCTGTCAATGAGGCCCTCCACGCCCTCGCGCCCAAACACCTCACGCGCGCAGGACGCCGGTTCGCGGCCCGTTGCCACCCGTTGCCACCCGGGAGCCAGGAAGGTCTCCTCGCCCAGCCCCCGCTTACGCAGGCCCTCCTCGGCGACGGCGAGCATCGCGCGCACCAGGCCCGGCTCGCCCTCGGGGCCCTCCAGGACCGCCAGGCCGCCATGTGCGGCGAGTTGGCGCAGCTCTCGCAGCCGAGACCACGCCAGGTGCTCCCAAAGACCGCGGGCGGCATCCAGGTTCTCCATCACTCCCAGCACCAGCGCCGCGGGCAGCAGCATCTCGTCGGGCGGTTGTTGGCAGCTCGTGCGACTCTCGATGGTGCCGAAGCGACTGAGCCGGCAATTCCACCAGAAGGCCCGGTCATGCAGGTCGATGTCGTCGCCGCCGGGCTCAAGCCCAACCCTCCGTCCCTCTGTCGTCACTCCCTGCGCCGTCGGGTGTGCGAAGAACTCCAGGAAGCTCTGGTAGTCCTGAAGCCCCAGGTAATCCCCATCGCGCCGGGCATAGACGGGACGCAGTAGGGCGGTGGCCCGCACATAGTCGGCGAAGTCCGTGAAGGGGGAGGTGGGCATGCCGGCCCGCGGGCTGACTCCCAGCCACCAGTCCCAGAACAGCTCTCTGATGGCGGCGTGGCGTTCATCGCTTTGGCCCGCCCACACCGCGCTGTTGGCCGTCAGGGCCAGTTGCGGCCCGGCCAATGCGTTCAGAGTGTTGAGCGCCTCGATGCAGTCCCGCGGCGAGCCATCCACATGCACCTGGTTATCGGCGATGACCGTGAACAGGTCCACCGTCCCCCTGTGCCCGTGAGGGGTCTGGCTTCGGGGCGGAATGACCTGATCCCAGAACAGATGGCGGCCTTTGGCGTGGCGAATCTTGTTCTGAGGCGGGGTGAGTGGCTGGATGCCCAGGCCGAGGAGGTGCGCGCCGGCGAGTCGCCGGAGCTCTGCTACCAGCGGCCTTAGCTCCCCGATACGCCGTTGCAGGCAGAACAGGTCCGGTGCATGGGCGATGGAGAACTCCAGCACACAGATCCCGGTAGTGGTGCGGATCAAGTCCGGGTTGTCGGAGGAGGCGGTACGTGCGGACACCACCTGACCGCTGTGGCCGTCGCGCTCCAGCTCCCATCCGGCCTCCCGGCATATCTCCCAGAACCTGTGGATGACGTCGGCCCCCGCGGCCCGTCCGGATCCATCGACCACGGGAAACTTGAGCTCGAGACCCACGTGGCGCCCCGACTGTCCGCGACGGCGCTGGACGGCATTGCGCAACCGGGAGCGATGGTACGCCACAATCCGCTCCAACGCCCCATCCAGCACACGACCCGGCAAGGGCCCCTCGTCCTGAAGAGAGCCTCTTGCGGCGCGGGACGTGCCGGGCGCCGCAACCACCTCCCTCGCTTCTCTTACATTGTCGTGCGGGACCTCTTGCTCACTCATGCAGTCTCCTCCATCGATTGACGTCTTCCTGCCGTGCCCGCCGTCCGAGCCGCTCCCGCCCGAAAAGTCCGTTCTGAGAGTCCACATTCGCACGGGAGTGTCATTCTGAGAGCGTCCGCTCCCGGCAAGAGCAGCTCGAGGAATCTCCCGGCATTCAACGAGATTCTTCGCCCAAGCGGCACAAGCTCGAGCTTGCGACGCCGACGCTCCAGGATGACAGGAACCGGGCCGGCCCGGCTTTTTGGCCGAACCTCTAGCCCATCACCTGCCCGTCCCCGGAGATCACCCACTTGTAGGTGGTAAGCTCCTCCATCCCCATCGGCCCCCGGGCGTGGAGCTTGTCCGTCGAGATGCCGATCTCGGCGCCCATGCCCAGCGTGTTGCCGTCACAGAACATGGTGGACGCGTTGCTGAGCACCACGGCGGAATCGACGGCGCGGACAAACCGCGCGATGCGCTGCTGGGACGGACTCACGATGCTGTCGGTGTGGTGGGAGCCGTAGCGGTTGATGTGCTCGATGGCCTCATCCAGCGTCTCGACGACCCTGACAGAGAGAATCAAGTCGAGGTACTCCGCGGCGAAATCTTCCTCCGACGCGGCCGCGACCGCGGGGCAGTGCGCCCTGGCCCGTGGACAGCCCCTGACCTCGACCCCGCGCGAGGCCATGGCGGTGAAGAGGGCGGGAATTAAGTCGGAAGCGCTCTGCTCGGCCACCACCACACTCTCGGTGGCATTGCAGACCTCGGGCATCAGCGTCTTGCCGTCGACGCAGATGTCCACCGCCCAGTTGATGTCGGCGTCGCGGTCCACGTACACATGGCAGTTGCCGGCGAAGTGCTTGATGACGGGGACGGTGGCGGCTCGGCTCACGGCCTCGATCAGGGCCTTGCCGCCACGCGGGATGATGAGGTCCACATACCCGGCGGCACTCACGAGGCCCTCCACGGCCTCACGTCCGGGCAGGTGCATCACCTGCACCGCGGCGGTGGGGAGCCCCGCCTTGTCCAGGGCCCGGTGCCACAGGTGGCCGAGGAACTCATTGGTCCTGCTCACCTCGCTCCCGCCCTTGAGGATCGCCGCGTTCCCGGTGCGGAGGCACAGGGCGCCGGCGTTGAGCGTCACATGCGGGCGGGCCTCATAGACCATGGCGATGACCCCGATGGGGCAGCGGAGCTTGCCTGCGCGCAGGCCGTTGTCCAGGGTACGCACCACGTCGCTGCGCCACAGGGGCGAGGGGATCGCGGCGATCTCTTCCAGTACGTCCGCGCGGCGCAGGGCCTTCTGCCTGTCGAAACCCAGGCGGCTTACCAGGGCCGGGGGCAGGCCGGAGTCCGCGGCCGCTTGAAGGTCCTCAGCATTGGCCTGAGCAACGCCATCGCTGCGGGCACGGAGCTCGCCGGCGGCGAACCGCACGGCCTGAGCCAACCGGTCCGGCGACGCCTCGGCCAAAGCCGCCTGCGCCTCTCGCCCGGCGAGGGCCATCTGCCGCACCATTTCCATGTGTCCGGGGGGGCCGTCTGTCTCTACACTCATGTGGACTTGACCACCTCGATCCCCACCAGAAGGCCGTGGCCGAAGCCCTCGCCGGGCTGCATGCTCTGCTCCAGGCGCCGCAGGGCATAGCCCAACTGGGGCTCGATGATATTGGCCCGCGGATCGCCCATCTCCATCCAGCCCACGTTGTCGATGACCTTGTTCATGGTGATGATGCTCTGGCGCAGTGCCGGGGGCATGGCGTCCAGTTGGGTCAGGTGATCGGCGCCGCCATCCGGCGAGGACAGCTTGTCCATGCAGAAGTGCACCAGGCCATTCCAGGCCACGGCAAGGCGCTCCAAGACGTCATTGGCGCCCTGCTCGGTCGGGTGCGGACAGTAGTCGAAGAGCAGTTCCGCCAGATCGGTGCGGACGTTGCTCTCATGCAGGCGGTTGACCGCCGAGCGCAGGCACGGAGCCTGCGGGTTGTACTGGCAGGTATCGATGTGCCGCCCCACCAGCAGCGAACGGTCGAAGGTGTCCAGGAGCCTCAACTCGAACTCGCCGGGGATGCAGGCCTGCTCCACGGCGCCGGCGACCTCCTGAGATGTCCAGTAGCGCATGCGCCAGCAGTCGCTGCTCTCCGGCGATTCACCGGGGAGGTAGCTCATGCTGTAATCCCACATGTCGTCCTCATCGGTGGCACACCGCCCCCAGTAACAGGGCCATTCATAGGAGTAGCGCCCCAGCAGATCCAGAACCACGCAGGCCCCGGACTCGGCATGTGCGCCGATCTCCTGCAGCAGGCTGATGAGGCTGCGGGTGTCGATATGAGACAGCGAGCCGTACGAAGAGAAGTACAGGTGGAAAGGCGCGTCCTCGGGCTTCACCGGCAGGCCGAGCCCGAAATCGCCGGTGCGGAAGTCGAATTTCCCGCCCTCACCGTAGATCTGCCGGGCCTGCTGCACCATCCCCTCCGACAGATCGCAGCCTACGTAGCGCGCAATCGCGTGGCGCGGCAGAAGCTCCGCCGAGTGCTGATAGATACTGGCGTCCCTGGCCCGCACGGATGTGATAAGCTCGTAGCCCTGTCCGGACCCACAGCCCAGATCGAAGATGCGCAGCCGCTGGGCGGCGCCCCAGTAGTGCCTGGCCAGGGTCTTGCGGAGCATGGGGCGAAGGAACTGCCGGGTGAGGTCGTCCTCCCAGTACCGGCGAACGTTGTCGTGCTTGCCCGAAAGCCCGCCGGTATCGAGGATGTAGTGCCCGTTTGCGACACTGCGATCGTACACGCCGGCGGTGTTGTCGGCGGCCTGCGGTGTGGACTGTTCCCCGAGATTCTGTGCCATCTGTCTCGCCTCCCATAGATCGTGGCTAAGCCTGAGTGCTCGCGTGCCGAAGACGGGTTGCGCACAGGGCGCCGCGGCCGACGGCCGCTCCCGTCCACACATTCTCTACGCCCTCATTCGGCGATCGCCGGGAACCTCTGGCGAATGGCGCGATCCACCTCGGGCGGCAATCCCGGGCCCTCGTGGGTCGCCAGGAGCTCTCCGGCCCTGGCCCGGGCCCGCGTCGTCGCATCTGCCCGTCCCTGAGAGGCCCATGCTTCGCGCTCCTGCCTGTCGCTGATCCGCGGCTCGTAGAACTCGTCCCTCATGTGCCGGACCGTGTGCTCCTCCGAGACGAAGTGCCCTCCGGGCCCGACCTGCTGGATGAGATCCACCGCCAGCGTGTCATCGGTGACCTCGATCCCCTGCAGCACCCGACCGGACATGCCGATGATCTCGTCATCCATCACCATCTTGGTGTACGAGACGGTGAGATCGAACTCCATCAGCCCCGCCGCGTCGTGGATGTAATTGGCACCCGACATCATCACCAGCAGGTTGGTGAGAGCGCTCTCATACGCGGCCTGCGCGTCGGGGACTTTGGAGTCACTGGCCCCCGCTGTGGAGTAGTAGGGAAGCCCAAGCTTCTGGGCCAACTGCGAGACCGCTGCGTTGATGATGCCCCGCTCCACACAGCCACCGAGGTGCTGCATGGTGCGCAGGTCGATGGTCGAGCCCACGCTGCCGCAGATCGTGGGACAGCCGGGATTCACCGCCTGCACCATGGTCACCCCGGCAAGGGTGTCGGCCAGGTGCACCAGCACGTTCCCCGCCAATGTGACCGGGGAGGTGGTGCCGCAGATCGGCTCGGCGGGCACCACCACCGGAAGCCCTTGCTCGGCGACGAAACAGGATATCTCGCCGTAGATGTCGTCGATCTTCAGAGGCGAGATCACCAGCGAGATGAAGGATACGAAGGGACGCCGACGCAGGGCCTCGGCACCTCCGGCGACCATCTGCGCCAACTCTACGGCCTGCCGCGTCCCCGCGAGGGAGTACACCCCACCCATCACGTGCTTGCGCGTGTTGCGCAGCGACCAGTAGAAACGGTTGACATCGATGTCATCCTGCTGCCGGATCTCGTTGGGGAACACATTGATCGTGAACACGTGCAGGTTCTGAAGCGCATCGGTCAGCCGCGCGCAATCCGCCACGTCGGCATTCGTGGAGTACCGACGGCTCCCCGTGTCCCGGTCCAGCACGTACAGGGCCGTCCCGCCTGTTCCCAGGTGTACCCGATCGCGCTCCAGGACGCAGTCGAACTCCGGGTCTCGCCCGCACAGGGTCACCGAATCGGGAGCCGAAGCAATGGCTTCCTCCACCATTGAGCGCGGGAAACGCACGATCCGAGCGCCTTCGTCAACCTGGGCCCCCGCCACTCGCAAGGCCTCGCGCCCGCTATCGGTGGCAACGATGGCCCCCGTCTCCGAGAGCACCGTGAGCGCCGCCTCGATGATGCGCGCGCAATCGTCGTCGGCCAAAGGCCGGTACTGCCCGCCGTGCCAGTCGGACATGGGCATCGACTCCTTGGGGTCTGGGTCGCAGTCGGTTGGTTGCCGCGGGGGGGGAAGGCGCAACGCGAGGGATAGGCGTCACACCAGCAATCCGGACAGAGGTCTACACAGGGCTGGGATAGGCCGGTCGCCGCCCCCACACAGGAACTTTTATATGCTCTAACGGGGCCTATAATATATCTATATCGGGCACATGTCAAATCGTCCAGGGGGCGTAGATGTCCCCGGCGACGTCACCACAGATGCCTCAAAGGCCACCAAACGGCAGGTGCGGGCGAGCCCTGCGCACGGACACAGGCGGCCGCGCGCAGCGGGCATGGCGAGGGGTCTTAAGAGGGCTTTGGGGGCAGGGGCAGGGGGCTTGGGGACGCCGGTGCGGATCGAGTTGTGGGCAGAGATCTCGACGGCTCCGGGTGGCCGGAGGCTCGAGGGCAAGTCAGCGTCCGGGGGCGGCAGAGGCGTCCCGAAGCCTGAGGCGGGCTTTCACGGCTCCTGGGCGTCCTCGGCTTCGGTCTCCTCCAGGAGCGGCTCGAGGTCGCCATCCGACAGTCCGGCGGCCAGCGCGTCGTCGGCTGCAGACAGCACGGTCAGGCGCCCCTCTTCCGGCAGCAGAGTCAGCAGCTCCAGGGCCACCAGCACTCCGGCCGGATTGACCTTCCGCTTGCTCATCAGGTAGGCCACGTAGCGGAGCTGGTCGAGCTGATGCAGGGAGTACAGACGGCGGCCCCGGGAGGTCCGTCCCGGGACCACGATCTCCCGGCTCTCCAGCAGCCTCAACTGCTTTTGCGATAATTGCGTTAGCTTCGCGGCTACTCCAATTGTGAAGGCGGGTTCGGAAGGATCGAGTCTCACGGACGGTCAACTCTCTAGGGCGATGGTAAGCAGGGCCGGAGGCTTTCATAGTGCGCCAATGGTACCGGGGAGTCAAGACCGTGCCATTGCGAATATGGGCCTCCCGACCGGACCTCTATAGGTCGTGTGTGTTTGGCGCTCCGTGCCGCCCTCCATTCCACATCTCCCGGCGGCTCGCAGAGCCGCTTGCCGGGAGAGTCT
>CAYRFY010000181.1:0-12611 GCA_964423635.1 uncultured Armatimonadia bacterium
GGGGAAACGTCAGACCACGGAGACACGGAGAGCACGGAGTTCCACGGAGAACGGCTCAACACAGAAAACGGCGGAGAACGGCGAGAGAGGCTGCGGCCCGCAGGTCTCCCCTACCCCTCTCGCGAACACCCCCCGCAACACTCACCCAACGCTCAGGAGCCGATCATGGGACAATGGAACCTGGCTGAGACCACTCTCGGCCTTGCTCGAGATGCCGAGTACAAGGTGGCCGTCCTGCCCGTAGGCGCCACCGAGGCCCACGGGATGCACCTGCCCTACGCCACGGACACGATTCAGGTTGAGGCGCTCGCCAAAGAGGCCTGCCGCAGGGCGGATAGTCAGGGCGCCGAAGTGCTGCTCTTGCCCGCGATCCCCTACGGAGTGAATGAGAACAACCTCGGCTTCAAGTGGACCATCAGTATCAAGCCCAGCACCTTCCTGGGTATCTTCGCGGATATCGTCTCCTCCCTGGAGGCCCACGGCATCCCCAACCTTCTGATCCTCAACGGCCACGGTGGTAACGAGTTCCAACCCCACCTGCGCGAGCTATGCCGGCAGACCGAGGTTCACATCATGCTGGTGAACTGGTACATGGCCAACCGTCAGGCGGCCGCCGAGATCTTCGAGGCCGAGGGCGAGCACGCCGACGAGATGGAGACCTCGCTGCTTTCGCACCTGCGCCCCGACCTGGTGGTCTCCGAGCTGGCGGGCGATGGTGCGGTGCGCGAGCCCGTCCTCACCGCCATGAAGGAGGGTTGGGCCTGGGTGGCTCGACCCTGGGAGCGGTTCACCTACGACAGCGGCTTCGGTGACCCCTCGAGGGCCTCGGCCGAGAAGGGACAGAGGTACTTCGAGGCCGTGGTGGGCAAGCTCAGCCAGTTGCTGGTGGAGATGTCCGGGGCGGACATCGACGACCTGTACCCCTATACGGCGGGATAGCAGCGGGGGGACGGCGGGATGACGGCGGGATGACGGCGGGGCGCAAACACCGCGCGGTCGGCCGCTACTGGGCCCCTCCAGAACGGCACGACCGCGCCGCCCGGCGCCTGTCCCGGCGCACATGGCCCTGCAACCTTTCTAACGCCCTCGTCGCGGCACGCGGAGCACGCACGCCTCCTGGGCCGCCAGGGAGGTGGGCAGCCCGGTGAGCGGTCTGACCTCCGCGTCTGGGCCGATCGCCCGGCCCTCGGCCGCCGCTACATCCCATTCTCCATCATCCACCGCCGGCGCCAGCTCCGCCGTCCCCTCCGTCCAGTTGGTGCACAGCAAGATCAGGTCTCCGGCGGTGTTGCTCGCCCGGACGATTTCCACATCGTCGGCGAAAGCCGGCGGCGCACCGTCATAGGTCACCTTGGCGGACGCGATGGCGGCCTGCGTCTGCGACAGCTCTCCATACAGCCCGCACAGGAGCCGGTCGTGGGCCCCGGAGAGCTTCGGCGGGTACACCCGCTGCAGGCGGCCCTTGATCTCATTGTCGTAGCTCTCGGGCAGGCCGATGCCGAACTCCCCCGCCATGAAGGTGACGCCGCCCTCACCGATGCCGTGATAGACTAGGGCGGGGACGCCGTTCACCTCGGCCCACGGTGTGGCACCGGCCGAAAGCTGCACCTCGCCGTAGACGGAGAACTGGCCGCCCTCCCCCCAGGGGATGGGCTCCTTGGTCTCGGCGCTCAGGAGGCTCCCGGCCTGCTCGCCCGAAGGCGCCTGCCGCAGGCCGAGGAGGTCCAGCAGGGCCGGGCGCTCCCGGATGGTCCCCTCCTCATCCACCGTCCCCACCTCCGAGATCACCACCAGGTGCTTGCCCGAGGCCACCAGTTCGCGCAGCATGGCGGCCTGCTCATCGGAAATGGCGAAGGCAAAGGGGACGACGATCACGGGATAGTCGGCCAGTTGCTCCTCCCGCACCGACTCCAGATAGTACAGGTCAACCGGGATACTGCGGCGCAGGCAGTGCATGAGCACCTCGACCTGCGCCCGCGAGGCATACCTGGCGTCCTTGCCGGCATGGGTCAGCACGGGGCTTGGATCGCCCTCGCTGTAGACCCGCCACCAGTCCTCCGAGGCGCGGGAATGCAGCAGGGCGATTCTCTTCTCCGGCTGCAGGCCGGAAAGCCACGGGTCCACCTGCCCAAGAAGACCGTAGGTGCCCTTCACAAGCGCGTAGGACTTCTCTGGCTCGGCGGCGGCGCCGGTGCCCGTGATATGCGAGTAGTGCCACCAGGCCAGCTCCTTCGCCCCGTGAAACACCGCGGTCAGCGCCGAACCGTACACTTCCACCGGGTCCAGCTCGCGAAACTCCTGCCGCAGCCGCGAGGCCTCCAGCACGATGCCGCATTGTCGCTTCGGGTGGGCCCCGCTGAGCCGCTCGGCGGTCTCTGTCACATACCAGTGCGTCGAGTCACCCAGATAGTTGTGTAGCTCGATATAGGGGTCCGTGGTGAGGAAGTCGATCTGTGTGCCGTAGCCCACCTGATCCCATGCCACCCCGATACTCCACCAGCGGTCGGAGCACACGGGCGAGACGCAGATCAGCGAATCCGCGCGGCAGTCGGGATTGGCCTGTTGGACCGCCTCGGCGGAGCGCCGGAGCCAGTCGGTCGTCGTCTGGTAGCGGAAGTTGATGTACTGCCGCCAGGCCTCGCTCTGATCGGGGGTCTTGAGGTCCGGCAGGTCTTTGCCATAGCGCTCGCGGAACAGACGGCGGCAGTCGGGGCAGTCGCAGTAGTTGGGCAGGTTCTCGTAGAAGGCCCGTACCGCGTCGTCCCGGCTCTTGCTCATGCCCTCCTTGAGGCCGCTATTGTGGTAGTTGTACTCGTCCGGCGTCAGCGAGACACCCGCGAGGTCGTTGCGCGCCAGATCGCCCAGGACCTTGACCCAGTTGTCGCCCCATCTAGAATTGGGGCAGTAGTAGGCCGGGAACCGCGGGTCCTCGACGCCGCTGAAGGGCTGACTGAGCGAACCGGGAGTGGCCCAGACGCCGATGCCTGCGGCGGCCATCGCGTCGAGGAACTCCTGAAGAGGGCTTGGGCCCTCGAAGTGCTTGTCCAGTAGCTCGGACTCCCACAGTGGGGAGTTGGGCGACAGGTAGATATGCATGGCGTTGGCGTTGAGGTCGTGGTACCGCCCGGCGAGAGCCTCACGGGCGCTCAGGTCCACGCGGTCATCGGCCTCGAACCCCGAATTGCGCAGCAGGTTGGGGCCGCCGGCCTCACCGAAGAAGAGGTCATCAAACCACACCAGGCCGGGCTTCTCGCGGATGAAGGCGTGGAAGGAGGCCGAGGCCACGGGCTTTTCAGGGTTGATGACGGTTTCGGAGAACTGCCAGTCGTGGGTGCCCGTCTCGAAAGTCGCAAGCTGCATCGCCCACGGGGTGCCGTCGGCGTACGTGAGGTCCACATACAGCGAGTACTGCCAGTCGCGCTCGCCGGCAACCTCCGCCGCCTTGCTCCAGCCGGCGATGCGCAGGGGCCGGGGCTCCGTTTGGCCGATCTGAACCGTCTGGCTCATTCCACAGCCACTGCCCACCGCTCCGCCGCGGTTGTCACAGCGCAGGGAGAAGGCGCCCTCGTGCCTCTCATCGGCGACGAACTCCCCCGCGGAACGAAAAGCCACCCACACGCTGCTGCTCATGGCGGCGCCCGGGTGGCAGTAGATGCCCCTGGTGATATTGGACTGCGGCTGGAAGCAGTGGCCGACGACGATGGTGGCCAACAGGGCGAGCGTACACAGAGCGTGGCGCATGGCGGATACCCCCTGAAGTGGATCGGCCCGGGACTTCGGGGGAACTGTTCGCCTCCGCGGTGTGGCGGCCCTGCAGGACCGGGCGTCGGTGGAGCGCCGCGGCGCACAAGGCGACGACGGCATCGGCGCGGTTGTTGGCGCCCGGGGCAGATCCCCGACCGAAAACCACGGTGCCCGCGGGTCTCCAGAGCCTGTCGACAAAGTCCCTTCGGACCATCGGATACGCGCAGGCGAGTGACGTCCTGTGGGGAGAAGCGCCCTCAATGCGGCGGTAACACGCCTATGAGACCATGACGACACTCATCCTACGCGTTCCGAGCTATGGCAACGAGGCACGTAGGCGGCCCAATTGACTTAGCCGACAGGCTCTCCAGGCCCGCAAGGTGTGGCACACCCCCGTCGCCAGAGACCGCAACCCCGACCGATAACCACCGTGCCCGCGGGTCTCCAGGCCCGCAAGGTGTGGCACACCCCCGACGCCAGAGACCGCAACCCGAACCGGAAACCACTTGATTACGGCCCCGGAACTTGCATCAGAGGTCAATAAGTGCGCCCATGCAGGCGCTAGTCCCGCGGAGGCCACACGGGCGCCGTCAGTCCCGGAGGACTCGTGGTGGGCTCTCGATGCCGACTGGCGATGACGGGACGTGCGGTCTCTTCAGCAACCGGCGAGGAAAACGGCACCCGGCACAGAAGCACGGCGCGGATGTCGGACTCCGCGACCCGGTAGGTCTCGCTGACTTCGGTGTTGTCGCCGGAGATGAATATCGTGCCGTTCCAGGAGTACAGAACGCGCTTGACGACGAGGTCGGGCTCGCCGACGTCGGCCACGACGACGCTTCCCAGACGCCACGGCAGACGGGCGAACGCCGCCTGCTCCCCGTGACGAAAGGTGGGCTCCATCGACTGCCCGTCGATCTGCACGAGACAGAACAGAGGGGTCTGGCTGTTGAGTGACGCCAGGTGCAGCCCCGCCAGCAGGCCGAGGACAATCACCGGGACCCTTGTCACGGCAAGCAGGGCGCGTAGCGCCCGCAGGGGAAGCGCGAAGGCGCCGGGACGGGCCGCAGCGACGGCCGCGCAATGCGAGGGTGTGTCGACTGTCTGTGCGGCGCCGGTCACCATCTCCAGGCTTTGGGCTCTCATGGCCTGCTGTACCCCCACCGGGACGGCGACGTGCTCCAGAAGGGCACTCGTCCCGGTTGCGTATCCTGATTCCCACTCTTCCGCGCCCTCGCTGGTGCGAGAGATCGTCCGGTCGGCCTGCTCGCCGACAACGGCCCGGCGCCGGAGCCCGACGGGGCTCCCGATCACCGGTGAGTGGGGTGCGTCAGACGACCAATGGATGCAGGATGATTGCCGCCCTTGGCGATGATGGTGCCGCGGACAGTGGGGACAGAGCCGCTACGGAGGAAGGTCCTGGCGCTCTGTCCCGACGATAGGTGCACCCCCCGGAGCGTGCGACGTCGCATCGGTCGACGCCACCGCCTTGTCTGCTATCGGCACGAGCGGCGCGGAGTTGAGGCCTGCGCGGAGGGATTGACAAGCCCTCAGGAGAAGAAGTCCGTCGCCGTCAGCACGCACGACCTCGCCCGGCAACCAGCCTCGAACCATACAAAGGAGACACACCCATGCGCACCATCTTCACATTGGCCATCGTCGGCTGCCTATGCGCCCCCCTGTGGGCCCAGCCGCTGTTTGACTACATCGCCGCGCCCGACGCCTGCTTCGCCTGGCAGAAGACCACCGATGCGGCCCCCGATGCCGGCGGGGCGCTCACGCGTCTGGAAATGACCTCACAGGTGTGGCAGGGGATTACCTGGAAGCACCGCATCGCCGTCGCCCGCCCCCAGGTCTGCCAACACCCACAGACCTGTCTGCTGTTCATCACCGGAGGCGACCCGGTCGGGCAGGAGTTCGTGCTGGCGATGATGGTCGCCAATCAGGTGGGGCTGCCCGTGGCCGTGCTGGGCGATATCCCCAATCAGCCGCTGTTCGATGGTCTGCGGGAAGATGCCCTGATCTCCTACACCTTCAACAAGGTATTGGAGACCGGTGACACCACATGGCCGGCGCTGTACCCGATGACCAAGGCGGCCGTGCGGGCGATGGATGCCCTGCAGGAGATGTCACAGCAGGAGTGGGAGAACCCGATCGAGACTTTCGTGATCGGCGGCGCCTCCAAGCGGGGGTGGACCACGTGGTTCACGGGACAGGTGGATGAGCGTGTGATCGGCATCGCGCCGATGGTCTACGACAACCTGAATCTGGCGGCCCAGATGAGACACCAGATCCATCAGTGGGGGGCCTACAGTCCGCAGATCGATGACTACACCTCCAAGGGGCTGCCGGACTTCATCGGCAGCGAGGCGGGCCGGCGGCTTGCGGAGATGGTGGACCCCTACACCTACCGCGACCGGGCCACCATGCCCAAGCTCATCGTGGCGGGCACCAATGATCCCTACTGGCCGCTGGGAGCGGCCAATGACTACTTCGCGGACCTCGTCGGCCCCGAGTACCTGCTTTACGCCCCCAATTCCGGGCACGGACTTGATGACCGCGTTCGGGTGATCCAGGGCGTGGCGGCCTTCGCGGCCTGGCGCGTGGGTGAGATACAGTTCCCGCAGCTTCGGTGGGAGCTTCAAAGCGACGAGGACGGTACCGGGCGCATCGTGGCCCACAGCGAGCCGGCGCCCGAACGAGTGCTGCTGTGGACGGCCAGGTCCGACACCGGCGACTTCCGCCCCAGCAAATGGGTGAGTGAGGAACTGGAAGCACAAGACGGCGAATACGTGTGCACGGTGCGGCCCGCCGATGAGAGTTTCGCCGCCGCCTACCTCGAGTTCGACTATCAACTCGGCGACTATCCGCTCCCCCTGTGCACCCAGATGCAGGTGGTGGGACCCTATCCCGTCGAGGACAAGCGCTGAGAGGTTGGACATCCGCAATCATAGGAACGGGAGAGTACAGCATTGAGCGACCCACTCCGCATAGTGCTGATCGGTGCCGGGGGGTTCAACCGCCACAATCACGCCCCCACCATGCAGCTTCTGGCTCAGGGTCCGGAGCCCGCGCTGCGTCTGGAGGCCGTCTGCGATCTGGATGAGGGCCGTGCCCGAGCCTTCTGCGACGATTTCGGCTTCAAAAGGGCCTACACCAATCTGGACCGCATGATCGACGAGGTCCAGCCGGAGGCCATCTACAGCCTGGTGCAGCCGGGTGCCACCGCGGAGGTGGTGGGGCGTGTCATCCCCCGGGGCCTGCCGGTATTCACCGAGAAGCCCCCGGGCGTGTCCATCGCCCAGGCCCGCAAGCTGGCGAAGCTGGCTCAGGAACACGGGATCATCAGCTACGTGGCCTTCAACCGCCGGCGGGCACCGGGCCTGGAGCGACTGAAAAGCTGGTGCCTCCAGAACGCCCCCGTGCGCCATCTTGCGGCCCAGATGCTGCGCAACCGGCGCCGGGAAGCCGAGTTTGGCATCGGCACGGCCATCCATCCCCTGGACTGCCTGCGCTTCCTGGGCGGCGAGGTGGACAGCGTGGAGACGCTCGCCGTGCCTTACCCAGAGCCGCCGGCCCGCGACTTCCTGGTCAGGCTCCACTTCCGTTCAGGAACCATCGCCGATCTGTACGTGTTGGTGGACTGTGGCCTGCTGCGCGAGCACTATCTGGCAACTGCTGAGAATGCCGCGATGGAAGCCACCCTCGGCGCCGGGTACAGCTCGGACTTCGTGTCTCCGCGGGAGACTGCCTACGCCGACAATGCAGTGACATCCGACGCCGCGGCGCAGGAAGACCGCCTGCTCGCCGGAGGCTTCATGGGCGAGCACCGGGCCTTCATCGCCGCGGTACGTTCCGGACAGATGCCGGATTGCTGCCTGCAGGACGCGCAGCACTCGCTGGAGCTGGCCGTCGCCGTGTTCGAGGGCTACAGCGGCGCCCTGTCGGACTTCGTCCCTTCCGCGGACTGCCCGTACGCGTAGGGTCCCGGGGACGCCGCGGCCGTCTTCGGGCCGCCCGGCGAGCTTGCGAGCAGGCGCACCGACCACGGTGGACATCACTTTTGGGAGGCATGGATGAGCCACGCCCTGCTGGGCCTGCACGCCGTTGCGCCGTCAACGGTGGTGGCGGGCGAGCGATTCGAGGTCAAGATCAAGGCCCTCGGCGAGCCCGACTACGTCGGCACCAGCGTCAGCGCCCGGTTCCCTCGGCTTGCCGGACCCTTCAACCACTCCCCCCGCGGCATTCGCTACCTGGACAACGGCATCCAGCGCTGGCGAGGGGAGCTGCTCTTCGACGGTGGTCCGGCGCTGGAGGGGCCGAACCACATTAGCTGCCGCAATCTGCCCGGCGCCTTTGCCGGCGATGCTCGGGCCATTGGGGCGGTGTCCGGCTTTGCCTTCCCCCGTCCGGGGATCTACACCATCTGCATCACGGACGCCGCCACAGGGCTACAGGCGGTGACCAACGCCATTGAGGTACACCCCGCCGCCCCCGAGCACCGCCTGTTCTGGGGCGATCTGCACAGCCAGACCTACTTCAGCGACGGTCTCCGCATCCCCGAGGAGTTGTACCACTTCGCCCGTCATGAGAGCTTCCTTGATATCTTCGCCGTCTCCGACCACTCGGAGTACCTCACCGATGCCATGTGGCGGTACTTCACTCAGGTCACGAATGCGTCGTACGAGCCCGGACGCTTCGTGACCTTCAACGGGTTCGAGTGGACCAACTCCGCCCTGGGGCACCGCAATGTCTACTACTCCGGCGCGGGTGGGCCGATCCTGCGGCACACCGACTCCACCGGAGACAGCCTGCAGCGTCTGTACTCCGCGGCCCGGCAACACGGAGCCCTGGTCATCCCCCACCACAGCGCCAACGCCGCCATGGGGGTGGACTGGAGCGAGCCCCACGACCCGGAGCACGTTCGTCTGGTGGAGATCTACTCCATCTGGGGTAACAGCGAGCGGCCGGCCGCGGATGGTAACAGCCGCCCGATTCGCAACCATGGTGGCGAGAAGACCGGCCGGCATGTGCTGGACGCCCTGGATCGAGGCTACCGCCTGGGCTTCATCGGCGGCGGGGACATCCATGACGGTCGCCCCGGGGATGAGCTCCACCACTATCAGAGCTGCCCCGAGGACTACAAGAACCTCTGGCGACAGGGCCTGATGGGCGTGTGGGCCCGGGACCTCACCCGGGAGGCCGTCTGGGAGGCACTGTGGAACCGCCGGGTGTATGCCACGACCAATGTGCGCATCATCCTGCGTTTCGAGGTCTGCCAACGGCCGATGGGCCACGTGATCGCGGCCGGAACGCGCCGGCCCATCCACGTGTATGCCGCCAGCGAGGAGCCCATCGCGCGGGTGGAGGTCATCCGCAATGGCCGCGATGCCCATGTGCTGCATCCCATGGAGTACGAGGTGGATTGGGCGCTGGAGGACAACACCACCGAGGCGGCGTACTACTACGTCCGCGTCACCCGCAATGATGGCGAGATGGCATGGTCCAGCCCGGTGTGGGTGGTACCCAAGAGTGGGCGACACGGCTGAGCGGGCGTTGGGCCAGCAGCTCCCGTGCGTGCGGGGCTCTGACCCGCACGCCGCGCGTCCTTGCCGTCGGCCCTGCCAATGCGGAGCACCAGGGGGACGCGGGACCATCATCCACGGGTTCCACCCGTGGCTATCATGCATAGCCCCTTCGGGGCAGACGGCGACGGCACGGTGACTGAGGCAGGGCGCCATCACACAGGGGAGCGAAAACCGGCAATGGTGAAGACCAAGATCGGCATCATCGGCTGTGGCAACATCAGTGGCGCGTACCTCAGCGCAGGCCAGAGGTTCGAGATTCTCGATATCGTCGCCTGCGCCGACATGGTGCCCGAGCGGGCCCAGGCCAAGGCGGCCGACTTCGGTGTGCCGAAGGCGTGCAGCGTCGAGGAGCTCCTGGCCGACCCGGAGATCGAGATCGTGGTCAACCTGACAATCCCCCACGCCCACGCCGAGGTGGCTCTGGCCGCCCTCGAGGCGGGCAAGTGCACTTACAGCTAGAAGCCCTTCGCCGTCCACAGAGAGGACGGCGAGCGGGTGCTGGCCCTGGCCGAGGCCAAGGGGCTTCTGGTCGGCTGCGCCCCGGACACCTTCCTCGGTGGCGGGATACAGACGTGTCGCAAGGTGATCGACGATGGGCTCATCGGCGAGCCGATCGCCTCCAGCGCCCACATGATGAGCCACGGCCACGAGCACTGGCATCCGGACCCCGAGTTCTACTACAAGCCGGGCGGCGGCCCGCTGTTCGACATGGGGCCGTACTATCTGACGGCGCTGGTGAACCTCGTCGGACCGGTCGACCGTGTGTCCGGAGTGGCCAAGACCACCTTCCCGCAGAGGCGGATTACCAGCGAGCCCAGGAACGGGCAGGTCATCGACGTGGAGTGCCCCACGCACACCACCGCCATCCTCCAGTTCGCCAACGGCGCCGTCGGGACGATCACGACGACCTTTGACGTCTGGGCCGCACAGCTCCCGGCCATCGAGATCTACGGTACCAAGGGCACACTGGCGGTGTCCAACCCCAACAGCTTCGACGGTCCGGTGCGGGTGTACCTATCCAAGAGCGGCGAATGGCAGGAGGTGCCGCTGAGCCACGGGTACACCGAGCAGAATCGCGGCATCGGGGTGGCGGACATGGCCTACGCCCTGCGCTCCGGTCGTCCCCATCGTGCCGGCGGAGCCCTGGCCTTCCATGTCCTGGACATCATGCAGTCGGTATACGATTCCTCCGACAGCGGCTGCGCCGTTGAGCTGCGAAGCCAATGTGAGCGCCCGGCGGCCCTGCCGGTGGGACTGCCGCCCAGGACGCTGGATGAATAGAGAATGACAGGATGATTGGGAGGTGCGGGGAGGGGGAACCGCCGCGGCCAACGGCGCTCACGGCATCCTCACCACCGCCCATCTCTCGCGCTCAAACAACGAGCGCCGGGACAGGGGTGCACGGCAACGGCAGGAACGGCCGTGGCGTGTGGCGCGGAACGGCGCGTGCCGTTGGTGGGGCGGGCCCCGCTGGGCGGGACCCGCCGCCGTTAGCCGGTCCGACGGCACCAATGGCCGTCACGGCCTGCTCACCCGTCCCCCGCAGGGCGGAACTGGGAATGCGTGGGTGCAGCCGTGCCGTCGTCATCTGCCCCGCAAGGGGCAACGCATACGAACCGCGGGTAAAACCCGTGCACTGGGTGGACCACCACCTGCCGAAAGTACCAGGCCACCACCACACCCCCATGAAACAGGGGAGCGCATACCAGCAATGACGAAGACCAAGATGGGCATCATCGGCTGCGGCACCATCAGTTGGGCCTACTTCACGGCGAGCGAGAGGTTCGAGATCGTCGATATCGCCGCCTGCGCCGACCTCGTCCCCGAGCGGGCGCAGGCACGGGCGGAGGAGTACGGCATCCCCAAAGCCTGCTCGGTGGAGGAGCTGCTGGCCGATCCGGAGATCGAGATCGTCATCAACCTCACCATCCCCAAAGCGCACGCCGAGGTCTCCACGGCGATCCTCGAGGCCGGCAAGCACGTGTACAGTGAGAAGCCCTTCACCGTGGACCGTGAGGACGGACGGCGCGTCTTGGAGCTGGCGCGGGAGAAGGGCCTCAGAGTCGGCTGCGCCCCGGACACCTTCCTCGGTGGTGGCATCCAGACATGCCGCAAACTCCTGGATGACGGCGTCATCGGCGAGCCGGTGGCCGCGAGTGCCTTCATGATGGGCCACGGCCCCGAGAGCTGGCATCCGGATCCGGAGTTCCACTACAAGCCCGGCGGCGGGCCGCTGTTCGGTATGGGGCCTTATTACCTGACGACTTTGGTCAACCTCCTGGGGCCGGTGGAGGAACTGGTGGGCTCGGCCCAGATCTCCTTTGCGCAGCGCACCATCACCAGCGAGCCCCGGAACGGACAGGTCATCGACGTCGAGTGCCCCACCCATTCCACCGCCCTGCTGCACTTCGGCGGGGGTGTAACGGCCACGTTGATCGTGAGCTTCGACGTGTGGGGGTCGACGCTGCCGCGCATCGAGGTCTACGGTTCCGAGGGCACGCTCTCGGTGCCCGACCCCAACACCTTCGGCGGCCCGGTGAAGGTGTACCTGGAGAAAGATCGTCGCTGGGAGGATGTGCCGCTTTCTCACGGGTACTCCGAGCAGAGCCGGGCCATCGGCGCCGCCGACATGGCCTACGCCCTGCGCTCCGGCAGACCCCACCGCGGTGGCGGCGACATGGCCTTCCATGTGCTCGATGTCATGCAGACGATCTACGACTCGTCCGACGCCGGCGAGACCATGAAGCTCAGCAGCACCTGCGACCGCCCGGCGGCCCTGCCCGTGGGCCTGGCACCCGGGTCGTTGGACGAGTAGAGGAAGGGGCGGGGATTGGGGGGTGCGGGGAGGGGAACGGCGGAGGGCGGCGTCTCTCCCTCGGCCTCCTTGCACTCGCGCGGAGGACAGGGCGGCCAGGGGCCCACGGCAGACGGCCACGCGCACATACCGGCGGCGGAACCCCACCGCCAACGCATAGGAGAGCGTTCATCAGCAATGACCAAGACGAAGATCGGCATCATCGGGTGTGGCAACATCGCCTGGGCCTATCTCACGGCCAAGGACCGCTTCGAGATCCTGGACATCGTGGCCGTGGCCGACATGGTCCCCGAGCGAGCGAAGGAAAAGGCGCAGGAGTACGGCATCGCCAAAGCGTGCACCGTCGACGAGCTGCTTGCCGACCCGGAGATTGAGATCGTGGTGAACCTGACCATCCCGAAGGCCCACGCGGAGATCTCGCTCAGGACGCTGGAGGCCGGCAAGTGCCCCTACAGCGAGAAGCCCAT
>CAYRFY010000182.1:0-12597 GCA_964423635.1 uncultured Armatimonadia bacterium
CGCCGGGGCCGGGGTAGCAGCGATCGGTGACGCATAGAAGGCGATAGTACAGGTCGCCCACGCAGCGGCTGTCGGCCAGATTGCCCAGGAGCAGTACAGGGCCTGCTGCCCGATGGAGCACCGCGGGTGCCGGGTCCACCAGCAGTCGGCCTTCCAGGCCCAGGTTGCCCAGGGCCTCGCGCAATCGGCCTGCAGCCTCCACGCCCTCGGCGGACGCGGGCGCAGCGATGGTCATGACACCCGCCGCCGCGAGGTTCGTTTGGCGGCTCACGTCGCGTGGGCTCAGCACAGGGACGGGGCGGGTTGTCATGGCCATCGGTCCTCCCGGGGCGGCGTCGAGGGCGCGGCAGGGACCGTGGAGCCTGTCGGCCGACTCCCTTGGGCCGCCTGTGTGCCTCTGTGCCACCGCGCGAAACGCGGCAGTTGCGGGGCGCAGTGGTGCTCGAGATGCCGTGCACTGTGTCGTCACAGGCGGTGTCCGACGAGACGTCGCACAATGACGGGCGCCTGAGCAGCGGCCCAAACTTGAGCGACAGGCTCCGTGGCCCCCGGTTCTCGACGCCGCAGCGGCGGCCGACCCAGCGAGCGAGACCGGAATCCACCGTTGGCCTCGTGCGGGACGGGCTTCAACGCCGACGGTGAGAGGACCTCTTCCGGCGCCGCGAGGCCTGCAAGGCGACCAGCGCGCCTTTGCCGGAGCATCTGAGGCCGCAGCGCCCTCCCGACAGCCCCCCACGACGGGCAACAGACACCGGATCGCCGCGTCCCTCGGGCGACGCGGCGATCCGGGTGTTACGCGACTGCAAGGCGGCCGTGCCGCCCGCCAGAGGCCGGCACGCCCCAGGGGCCGCGGGCGGACGCCGCGGGGCTCTCACGCCGCGGGTCAGACTCCCGGCTCTTCCCAGACCATCGGCTTGATCTCGGGGTCCTCAACCGGGCTCCCGTGGTCGGACCAGACGGTGAGGATCGCCTCGGTGTCGCTTTGGGACGGCCCGATGGGATTGCCGGCGTTGCGGCGGGTCTCGACACTGACCAAGAACAGCTCGTAGTGGTCACCGCGCTCGGCACACCTGTCCGCGTAGGCCTGCAGCTCGGCGGGAGACTTCTCGGCGAGGTCCTCCGGAGCAAACAGGTACAGGAAGCTCTTGGCCTCGAGGCCTTCGCCCGCGTCCGCTGCCGCCGCCGGAACCGAATCCGCGACGGCCGTGGTGTCGAGCCCTGTGGATCGGGGGAACTGCACGACGACGAGGACCGGCGCACTGCCCACGATCAGCGGCGACGGGGCAGACGCCCACTTGCCGGTGGTCTCGTTCTTGATGTAGTACCTGCCGGGGGGAAGACAGACGGAACACGTCAGACCGCTGCTGCCGGCGGTTGCGGTGGTGCAGGCCAGCGGCGTCCCCGACGGCCGGTCTTTGTAGAAGCAGATCCTGTCCCCCGCACTCACAGACCCGCTTAGAATGCAGTTGACACGCAGACAGTAATCCATCCTAGTTGCCCCCTTGGTTGGCGCGGAGTAGCTCCGCGCGGATCCGGCTGCGACCTCTACGGATGTGGCCCCAGCTCGGAGATGCTGCTGACCCACCTGTCGATCTGGAAGTCCCTGGCCGCCGCGGACGGCGCCACTGCGGGCGCCGCGACAGAGAACAGGTCCAGCACCCCCATGAAGGTCGGCGGCACCCGGCCCGCCTCCGCCTGCCATCGGAACGCCCCGACGACGGTCCCTCCCTGCAGTAGCTGTCCGCTACCGGCAAGGTTCTCACCAAGCACGAACCTGCCGTCGACCCCTCCCGATCCGGCGAACTCCCACTGCGTCCACGTCCCCCTTTCTCCGGTAACCCGGAAGGTCTGGGTTGCGCCGTCGGCCGCCCGGAAGGCTCCGGCCAGGCCCTCTGCGTAGTCTAGCTCCAGCCCGACAGTTTGCACGTACCCGATCGGCACTCGCATGTTGAGGTCAGAGCCGTCCGCCAATGCCACGACGACTTGGTCCTCGTCCGAGGACCTCAGGACGCTGTAGTGCATCCGGCGCAGGTCACTGAGTATCGCCTCGCCATCCCACCGGTGGGTATCACCGTCGAGACCAAAGGTCATGCAGTACGCGTAGTCAAGCCGCGTCCCGTCCCGGCGCTTCTCGCGCACGGACACCGCGTACGAGATGTCCGTGACGGTGGGCGCATCCCACTCGGAGGTCATGCTCGTGTGGTCGGGCCAATCCTGCCGCCACGATCCGGCGCCGCTGGGGTAACTCCATTGGTCGAAGACCGAGCCATCCTCCAGGGCGCCCCAGGCGTGGAGGGTTCCATCCGGGAGCACCTCGAAGTCGAAGCTCGTCGACCCGACCGGCTCGCGCCGTGATGCGGCAGCGGAGGCGCCGCCGCTCCCATAAAGGACGTTGAGCCAACTGCGCACCAGCAAGGCGGCGCTGAGGTGATCGCCCGCAGCCGCCTGGATGCTTCCACCCCGCACCTCCTCGGGCGGCACGCCGACTCCCGAGCACCCGCACAGCAGCACGCAGCTCACCCCGGCCGCGATCATCGTGGATGCGACACGCCACGCCTTCACTGCCGATCACCTCCCGAACTGCCATCGAGGCCCGCGGGCGTCGCCGGGGGCTCAGAAGCGGTACAGGACGCCGGCCTCCAGCCTTCTGCCCGGCTCCGGGTAGCCCTGCCAGAAGCCGTCCGCGGCGTCGAGGACATTGTGCACGGTGATGAACGCCTCCGTGTGCAGGTCGAACTGCTTGGCGAGGCCGATTGTCAGGGCATCCAGCGATTTCAGGTGTCGGGTGTTGGCCATGTCGGCATACCGCCGGCCGGTGTGGACCCATACCGCCGTGGCGCGCACCCCGTGGCGGTCCATGTAGTCGAGGCGAAGCTGCCCCATCAGCCCGGGCACGTAGGGGATCTCGCGCCCCTGACTGTCGGAGTTCTCGCTGTCCACGTAGCGCAGCGAGACCCCGGCGCTGAGCCGACTGCCCAGCCATTGCTCCCACTCGGCCTCGGCTCCGCGCAGGGACGCGGAACCCACCACCTGCCCCACCGTTCCCGGTCCCCAGCGGGGGTCATCCAGCCCCACAAGGAGGTTGTGCATGTCGCGGCTGAAGACGGCCAGACGCAGCAGGGAGCCGTCGGCGGGCATCCGCTCGTACTGCAGCTCGTAGGACTGAGTGTAGCCGCCGGGCGCCAGGCCGGGGGCCGACGTCCAGTCACCCAGGGCCCAGATGTCCACGGGGGAAAGCTCAGAGACATCGTCGCGCAGGAGGGGTGAAGTGAGCAGGACAAGCGAAGCGTCCGTGGCCACACGGTGTCGCAGCGACACCTGCGGCCGCAGCACCGGGACCGCCGCGTCCCGGGCCGCCAGTCGTCCGCCGATGGTGAGGTCGGTGTTGTCGCCCAGTCGCGATTGGTGCTCCAGGTAGAGGGTGGTCGCCGGCCGCGAGGCCCGGCCGCGGAACGAAGTCCAGCGCACCGGCTCCGGGGAGCCTGGTGGATTGATGGCGCCCACCACGCCCGAGGTCTCGGATCTCTCATCGGCCCAGGCCGCGCCCACGGTCAGTCTGCTCCCGGCGGCCGGCGGGCCGTCGTAGCGCCCCTCCACCATGCCGCAGGTGCTGCGCAATCTCAGCTCTGAGAAAGGCTTGGGGTCACCGTTGAGGCTGTCGGGGTTGCTGTCCTGCAGATCCGTGGTACGGTAGCCGAGCCTCCAGGTGAACCGCCCCGCACCCGCCTTGTCCCGCAGGAGTAGATGGGCCTCGGCACCGTCGAACCGCGAGACGTAGTTGGGGTCCTGCGGCGACCCATCGGCCAGTTGTCGCCCCGGCCGGTCAGACTCCTCGCGCTGGGCGCTCACATAGAGCGCGGCCGTTTGCCCCACCGCGAACTGCCTGCCACCGATGGCCAGGGCCGTCGCGCGTTCCGTGTCGCTGTGAGTGCGCCCTCCATCGGTCTTCTCGTAGTCCAGAGCGAGGTAGCCGCTGTTTCGCCCGTGGTCGCCGCGGCCGTCTACCTTGAGACTGCCGCCGATGCTCCCCACACGCAGTCCCGCCTCTGTCCGGGCGTACTGCCGTGTCTGGACCATCGCGCCGGGCTCGGTGGCGATGGCCTCGAGCTGTTGGCTGAGTGCGTCGTCGAAGCGCCCCAGGCGGCAGTAGGCGTCGCCCAGGTCGAAGCGGGCCGGGGCGTAGTCGCCGTCCAGCTCGATGGCACGCCGAAGCGAGGCCACCGCGCGCTTCACCCGGCTTTGCTTGAGATACACCCGCGCCAGGCACGTGTGGACGCGCGCCGATTCCTCCCCGAGCCTGACCGCCAGTTGCGCCTCCCGCAATGCCTCGGGGTAGCGATTCTGATCCAAATAGGCCATGGCCAGGTTGGCGTGGGCTACAGCCCAGTCGGGCTGCATCTCCAGCGCAGTGGAGAACTCCGCCACGGCCTCATCGAGCCTACCCGTCGCCAGGTAGACGCCGCCGAGGTTGTTGTGCACCGAGGCCAGCTTGCTGTCCAGTGACAGCGCCGCCCTCTGGGCCTCCAGTGCCGCCCCCAGCTTCCCCTGCCGAGCGTGGGTCACGCCCAGCCCCGTGTAGGCCGAGACGAGGTTGGGGGACAGCTCCAGCGCCCGGACGAAGCTGTCCTCGGCGTGCCAAAGGTCATTCCCAGCGAGGTAGATCATGCCCAAGGAGGCATAGGCAGGACCGAAGGCCGGGTCCAGAGCCACGCAGGCCTGTGCCTGCTCCAGCCCCCCGTCCAGATCGCCTGCGGCCAGAAGCAGGTGGGAGGCCAGCAGGCGCGCCGAGGGCGAGGTCGGGTTGGCGGCCAGGGCCAGCGCCAGCTCCGTGTCCGCGGCCTCCGACTCACCGGTGAAGAACCAAACGGTGGCGAGGCTCTCGTGAGCCAGAGCCGAGCCCGGAGCCAGGGCGACCGCCCTCTGCGCCGCCTCCAGGGCGGCGGGCTTGTCGCCGGTGGCCAGGCCTACCAGAGCCCGGTAGGCGTGGGCCTGATAGAGGCCGGGGTCGGCGGCCAGCGCCCGGTCAAGCGCTCCGGCGGCCCCGCGGGCGTCCCCGGTTCTCATGTCGAGCACCGCCGCCACCAGGTGGGCCGGAGCGGCTTCGGGGTCCCAGCGGAGGGCCTCCGACAGCAGCGCGCGGGCGGCGGAGAGCGAATCCGGCGCCCCGGTGCTCGCCAGGGCGGCGGCCTGACCCACCAGGGGCTCCGCCGCCGTGGGCGCGATCTCGGCAGCGGCTCGGAAGGCTGCCAGGGCCTCCCGGGGCAGGGCCTGCTCCAGCAGGTTGGCGCCGAGGCGCAGCCACGCGCCCGCGTCCTGCGGGGCCAGATCCGTGGCGCGCCGGTACCGTTCGGCGGCCGAGCCCAGGTCGCCCAGGTCGTGGAGCAGCTCGCCGGCCCGCAGTTGCTTGTCGGCGTCCTGCGCCGCGGCGTCGGCGGCCTCCACGGCCTCCTGCGCCGGCCTCGTCAGCTCCGTCGGCGTCTCTCCGGGGTGGTAGCGCGTCTCCCACCCTAGCCAGAGGCCCGAGACCTCGGCCTCCCACTCCAGGTAGCCGGAGGGGTCGACGCGCATCGGGCGACTGGGCGCCGTAGCCGGCGTCGCAACACTCTGTTCGTGCTCACCGACGACCACCGCCCCCCGGTCATTGGTGAAGCTGACTTCACCTTCCAGGACCGTGAGCGTCGTTGTGCCGTCGTGAGCCACCTCGATGAGGAACTTGGTGGCCTCGGCCGCAGCCACCGCCGCCTGGGTCTCGGCCGAGGCGCGTGGGGCACTGATCAGCCACAGCAGGGCGTCGCCACCCAGGACGCGGATAGTGGCTTCGCCGGTGCCTCGGGGCCGCCGTCCCGGTATCGGCACCATGACATGCGTCTGGGGGCCGAGCTGGACGCGGACGCCCGCAATCAGTACAGTCGCAGCAGACCGTTGGAGGGTCTGCAGGTGGTCGCCGGCCCGGAGCAGACGGTCGGCGGGAGTCCGGATCGGACGCCAGGCCCCCCGGCCTTCGCGCTGGACCCTGACGACCCCCTGCGTTCGCTCCACCCGCGCCGTTGACGCCGTCGGCTTCTGCGCGCCGGTAGCCGCCGGCAGGAGGCAGGCGGCAAGCAGCCCCAGCGGGATCCACCATGCTCCGGGTCTCGCGTTCATTTCAGCCCCCTGGTGTCTGTGGATGAGATCTCGCCTCATCCAGCTCCACGGGCGCGGCGCTCATGCCGTCGATCGGCGCCTGCTCCCCGTTGCGACCCCCTGCGCGCGGCTCCGGGTGCGTTGCCAAGACCACATCGGGCGGCTCCACGGGAAGCCGCAGAGTGAAGGTCGATCCCAGGCCCGGCGCGCTTGCCAGCCCCACCGACCCGCCGTGCGCCTCGGCGATGCGCCTCACCGAGAACAGCCCGATGCCGGTACCGGGGATCCGGGCCTCCTCGGGCACGGCCCTGTGAAAGCGGGCAAAGACCCGCGCCTGCTGCTCGGGACTGATCCCCATGCCCTGGTCGATGACCTGCACAACCACCCGGCCCGCCTCCACCCGGAACTCCACCACCACCGTCCCGCCCTCGGGCCAGTACTTGATGGCATTGTCGACGAGGTTGCTCAGGGCCCGGCCCAGGTATGAGGGGTCGCCGCTGAGCCAGGCCCCATCGTCCGGAGCCCGGACCTCCACCCGGTGGACGGGGCTCTTCATGCTCTGCGCCACGGCGAGGTCGGCGGCCAGAGCGGCGAAGTCGAACCGCTCGCGGGACAAGACGATGGTGCGCTCCGAGCTGGCGGCCAGGAGCTCGTCGATCTCCGCCAGAGCCGCCGCCGCCTGCTGCTGGATGTGCTGCAACAAGTCCGCCGAATCAGCCGCCTGCGCCCCGCGTTCCTGGATCGCCCGCAGGGCCGCGGCCAGCGAGCTGATCGCCGCGATCGGCTGCTTGAGGTCGTGAACCAACGTGGAGGTGACGGTGTCACGGGCCTCCACCTCCTCGGCGAGTTCGGCGACCTCCACCCTTGCGCCCGTGTACCCCAGCAGGGCGCTACACAGGCCACTGAGCCCGGCCGCCGTCCAGGGAAGCACTGTGTAGACCCACACATCCTGCCTTGCCCCGAACCAGGCGAGAGCGCCGACGGCGGCCATCTCGACCAGCAGCACGAGCAGCGCGATGGAAGCGGGAAGGCCCCAGAAGGCGAGGGCGGCCAGCACGCACACGCCCGTCACAAGCGCCCACGTGGCGGGCTCCGGCAGGGCGCGGATGAAGCGCTCCTGCAGCAGGCTGTCCAGCGCGTTGGCGTGGATTTCCATGCCGCTCATGGTGGTCTCGTCGCTCTGGTCGGCCAGGGGCGGCCTGGGCGCGGGTGGCCGTGGGGAGGCGCCCATGGGCGTTGCGTGGCGCTCGGCCAGGCTGCCGAAGACCACGATCTTGTCCCGGAACCACCGGGCGCGACGCTTGGCGTCGGCCCCCTCAACCTGGCTCAGAGGGTACACGGGGAAGGTGCCGACAGGTCCGGCCCAACTGATGAGCATGGTGGGGTTGACGGCGGTGCCCGGCGGGGACGAGATGCACGAAAGCAGGCTCAGATGCGGGGCGGTGCTCCAGATCGGGATCCGCAGATCGCCGGTGGCGCTCGCCCCCGGGGACGCCGCCACGGCGCCGGCGCCCCGATAGGCCGCCAGCTTCATATCCGTTCTCCCCGCAGGCTCCGGGACGGCGCGCTCGACGCCCTTGTAGGCCAGGTAAGCCTCGAGACTCAAGGGGAGCAGCTCCCGCCCCGCCAACTGTAGCGGCGCGGCCCGAGCGCGCTCCGGACCGGTGGTGGCTCCCGTCTGCAGGAGCCAGACGCCCCTGGCAATCCCGTTGGGGCTGAACACCAGTGGCGATGCGAGCCTGTGTCGATGGCCTGCGGGCCCCACGATGGAGGCCGGCGGCTCGCTGAACCGCGGGCGCGCGGGGTCCTTCTCCACCCGCGCGGCCAGGACAACCTCCGTCCCCGCCAGGGCCTGAGCCAGGACGCGATCGTGAACCCCATCGGCATACGTACAGGGCACGGAGAAGGCCATGTCCACCACGATCACCCTGGCGCCCCCGGCCCTCACCGCCGCGATGGCCCGGCCGAGGCGGTCGCGCGCAATGGCCATACACGCACAATCGGCCGGCCGCTTCTCGTCGTACGCCTCCACCGCGGAGCGTTCCACGCCCACCAGCACGATGTCCGCATGCGGCGCCCGCGCCGGACGCGCACGCATCCACGCGTCCAGCAGCGAACACTCCGGGGAGCTGAACAGGAACACGAAACGGCAGGCCAAGAGCGAGATCACCACCGCCACCGGCAGGACACGCAGCAGACCGGTTACGCGGCCGTTCCGCGAGGCACGCGACTTAGCGTCACCCTTCGCAGTCGTCACCGGCGCCTTGTTTCGCAGTGGGGCTGCCCCCCCAGTTCCCGCCATGCAGGCGGTCCCGAGCCCGACCGCGCCCTCTCTCTCGAGCCGGCCCCAGGCCCACCGTTGCCGCCGCTCCTGATCCCACCCGGCCGGCATCAGCCGCGTCGGCCGCGTTCGGATGCCCAGCGGCATTCAGCAGAGCCGCGGCCGCCGGGCGGTCAGAAGCGTGACTGAGAGGATGGCGGTAGCCGCCAATATGGCGAAACGCGCATCTCGCGCGCCGCGACTATACCCAAAAGGATACAATACGACCACCTATTTGCCTAATGAAATCCATCGGGCTGCTTCCATCACATCTTCCACGCGCAGTCCGCAATTCCTGCCGCGCCTCCCTCTGAAAATCGTTCTGTGCCTGCCGCCCGCCAATGGGGCGTTCCCGGCACCGCGACGGGCGGCCGTCTCGCAGTGACGGGCCGTCTGTCGTGCCGTCGCCTCCTGCCCCGAACGGGCAGTGCAGACTAGCCACGGGCGTGAGCCCCTGGGAATAGGTCCCCATTCCCCTTCCTCTTTGTCGTCGTCGCGGTGGGAGAAGGCCGCGCGGGGTCGCGCCGGGTCTTTGGCCGAGGCCACTATGCCGAGAGCTTGATGTAGGTGTCCGGATCTGGCAAACCCAGTTGCTGCAGGATGTGGGCTCGATCGCCCTGCTGATGAGTTCCCAGTACTCCGGTGTCCCATCGGCCCCGGCAGGACCAATGAGGATGGCGACGTGGTCGAAGTAGAAGAGGATCCGTCCGGCAGTCATCTTGTGATAGTGGGCGCCTTCGAGCTTGGCTCACTCCGAGCAGATGCCGAGGACGGCGTAGACAGCCAGGGCAAGCGTGAAGACGGCGATCAGGGCGGAGATCCGCTCAGTTCCGCGAAGCCAGACAGGATGCACGGAGAGGTCGGTCTTGCGGCTGCAGGAGCGAGCCTCCACGGTGGTGTGCTGCTTGTACATGCGGAACAGATCGTCCACACCGCCACCGCCGACGGGCCGTCGGCCAGGAACGCCACCAACTCCGAGGGCGGCTGCCGGCTTTCTGACCCCGGCAGAGGGCCTGCGTCCGCCGGCCGGCCATGCCGGCCCGGAACTCAGCCCTCCTTGCCCGGCGGCCTCGCAGTAGTGCCAATAGCCACATCCCGTGCGGCAACCGGATCCCTCGAGCCGTCCATCGCCCATTCCTCACTTACTCTTCCGGCCGGCCATGCTCGACAGCACGCCTGTGTCGCCTGTGGCAGCGCTCTTCCGGAGGTCTGGGAACACCATACCTAACTCCCCTCAGCCCGCTTGTGCCCCAGATTGTGCCTCTGCAAAGTGCGCCTTCTCACCGGCTCCAGCGCAGCCCCGAACGCCTCACTCACCGTCGGGCGACCTTTGTGCCGCCGCGCTGCGCCCGCGATAGGCCTTCGACGGCGGGCAGCCGCCCGGCCACCCGGAGCCTGTCCTCGCTGTGGACCATCCAGTCCTCGCCGGGTGGACCCAGTCGCCGATTCGGTGCCCTGAGCTCCTGCGCGGTCAGTCGCGAAAGCGCAGGGAGAACAGGTCGGCGTCTCGAAGCACGAACCGCAGACGCACCGCTCTCCCGGCCAGGGTGCTGACGTCGCTGCTGCCCCGCCAGGCCACCACGCGCTCGATCTCGTCGCCGATGATCTCATCGCAATCGGCGAGAGTGCGACCTGGGATCGGCGTGCTCCTCTCGTCCTGAATCTCCACACGCACACTGCCCGCGGCGCCGGTGCGGTAGTTGATCTCCAGCCTGCTTCCGGCGAAGATCAGGGGCCGCGTCACCGCTTCCCCTCCGCCCCACGGCGCTGCAATGGAGACGAAGCCATCGGTCCGCAGCAACAGGCGCTCGACGTGCCAGCTATCCTGCATATAGTGGCGCGAGACGAAGGTCTGCATGCGGCTCGGCCCAGCCGGCAGAATTCCGGTCACCGGATAGTTGGTCCGCGAGACCCAGTTCTCCGCGCCCGGGCCGGGTCGTATGAAGCTCTCCATGAAGATGCGGTCGTACCGGGTGGATCCGGCCCGGCTGGTGAGCAGCACCCCGTCCGAGCAGTCGTTGCCGTAGAAGAAGCCCCGCGAGGTTTTCAACCCGATGGCTGCCGCTTGCTCATCGGTTATGACGCGTCGCCCCTCCATGAACCGGGCCGCCGGCGCGATGTAGACGTGCGGGGCACGGTAATAGGGCGTGGTGTTGTTGGTGTAGAACTGCTCCCGGGGTGTGTCGCCGTAGGTCATGGCGACCGACTCGGACCAGTGAGACAGATCCCTGGATGTTGTGCGTGCCATGGATCGCCAGCCGCTTCCCCACCGGCCCTCGTACCAGCGGTAGTACAGGACGTACTGCTGCTCAGCTTCGCTCCAGAAGAGGGTGTTTCCGCCGTCGAAGCAGTTCGTCAGATCGCTGACCAGCTCGGGCTGTGGGTCCAGCTTACGGAAGGTGAACCCGTCGGAGGACACCCAGAACACCAGGCGTTTGGACCCGGCCGGGTCCTGGTAGGCGGTGTGTGCCTCTCCACTGAGGGGTTCGCTGTGGATCGCCTTGATGCGTTGGTCCTCCGGCACCCCGGGGCGCGTGTCCAGCCAGGGGGTTGCCATGATGGGTCGGCCTTGCTCGTCGGCCACGATGTTGGTCTCCCGCGTGCCGCCCCGCTCCACTAGCCCCAGGGCGGGCTTGACCCACGTCTCTCCACCGTCCTCGCTCGTGGCGAGGCACAACACGCCACTCTCGTCCGCAGGATCCAGACTCATCGCCCGGTAGTACATGAGCAAACGACCGCCGTGCTCCAGGACCGACATGGGGAAGTTCGCCGGACCCTCCCAGAGCTTGTCCAGCCGGATCGCCACACCACCGGAAATCGGCTCATGCAGCCTCAGGCTGGCGTTTTCCAGCCGGTCTATCAGCATTTGGTCCACGAACAACTCGCGGCGGTCGCCGATCTCGACCGGTTCGTCCATGGGATCAGCCTCCGTATGGTGCCCGAGTGAGAGTACAATGAAGAGCGACAAGAACGCGGCGCGCATCAACACGGCTCCTCCCTTCGTTGCCTTAGCGACCGGTTTGCGGGCCCTCGCGGCGGAGCCTCACCACGTCCTCGAAGCTGTCCGCTGTAAGGCCCTTGCCCCAGGCCAAGTAGTGCGGGCGCCAGATGCCGCCCTGCATCGTGGAGTCGTGCACCCGCACGGCAAGTACGTTCCGCCCCGGCTTCAGCCACGGCCTTGGATCGAACATGAAGGGCTGCTTCCACAGCGCGACCACGCTCTGACCGGTGGCGGCGGTGGTGTGCTCGAAAGCCTTCTCTCCGTTGATGAACACCTCTGCCTGCTCGTCCACCGCCAAAAACAGCATCTTGAGGTCATCCCGCGCCGGCAGGTCCGCCGGCACGTCAAGTACCTGCCGGTACCAGCCGTAACCGTCATAGCCCTCAAACCCCTGGGGCTCCCAGCCCTGGTTGGAGCGGATCGCCGCCCATCCGCTGTCGTCGAAGTCCGCTGCGAACCAACCCTGCTGTATTCCCGCGTCGCCGGGATCGGGAGCGAACCACCACTCGTCGCCCAGTTCTACGAAGCCGATGTCGTCGGGGTTGATGGCGAACAGCTCCCGCAGCTTCGCGAAGTAGCGGTCCACGTTCGGCCCGGCGCCATCAATGTGGATGTACCGCATCCCGGCGTTGCGGGCGGTCGTCTCGAAATCGTCCAGGTCCAGCGCTGCGGAGTCCTTGCCGGGGCCGTAGCCTGCCATCGTGTACATCAGCGGAAGCTGCGCCGTCTTCACACGCTTCGTGAGTTCGGGGTCACCGGAGGCCGCCGCCTCGGCCCGCTTCAGTAGGTCCCATCCCTGCGCAACGAAGGCGCGATCAATGGGGCTCTGGCTCCCGTCCTTCCGCCATCTTCTCCAGGCATCCCAGAGCATGTCGTCGTACTTTTGCATGTACGGAGCGGCGGCCCCGTAGTAGCCGTAGTTGAAGTCGCGGATCAGGGCTCCGGTGTCCTTCGACGGGTCCCACATCTGCTTGGCGCCCACCCAGCTCAGCATGAAGCTGTGATCCGCGCCGTGATTGGACTCCGCATCGGCGTACTGGTACATCACCCCGGTCGCACCATGGCGGATGAAGAACTGGAGGTTCTGCTGGTACACCGGAGCCTCTTGCGCAATCCAGCGAGGCGTTGGGGCTGTTGGGCTCGTTGGGTGCGC
>CAYRFY010000183.1:0-12537 GCA_964423635.1 uncultured Armatimonadia bacterium
GTACCGCGAAGGAGAGGGAAAGCGGGTCGACAGACCCGCAGGGAGCGGCGCCGTTGGCCGTTGGCCGTCTGCCGTAGCCCTCTCCTGAGCAGCTCCCGCAGGGCGGGACGAAGGAGAGGGAAAGCGGGTCCCGCTCGCGGGACCCGCAGGGAGCGGCGCCGTTCGCCGTCCCGCGCCACGCGCCACCCACCGGACGCGCCCTCCCCCACCGGGCTCGCCGCTCGGCGAAGCAGCTTCGCTACTCCTCAAAGTACGGCTTGAGCATGATGTAGTTCAGTGCGATCTGCTCTCCCGGCTCGGCAGCGGCGTCTGTGAACGTCACCGTGAACTCCGGGGCCGTGGCCCGGAACCGGATGTGGTGCAGGTTGATCCGCACCAGTCCGTCATCTGCCTTCCGCCCGGAGTTGCGCCTGTCCACGAACACATACGAGCTCTCCGGGATGATCTGCGCCCCCTCCCCCAGCACCGCGCTCAGTCCGTGCTCCTTTGGATCCACCTTGCCCTCCACCATGTCGTCATAGTCGGCGGTGACGAACTGCAGCGTGTAGACCCGGTCCGGGACAAGGCCCGTGGCGGTCTGGGTCAGCGTATTGGGCTCTTGCTCGCCCCGCGTGAACACGCAGAACGTGTCGCCCGTCCCTCCCGGAGCGCCCCAGCGCGCCTGACTGCCCTTCCCGTAGCCCGCAAAGCTGTCGGGCCGGACGCCATCGGCCGGGGCCGCGGTCCAGTGCTCCAGGCCGTCGGTGAAGTCGCAGTTCTGCAGGTGTCCCGGCGAGTAGACGTAACCATATGTACTGGAGAGCATCTCCGTTTCGCCCTCCACACAGTAGTGCCGCAGCAGCTCGAAGGACCAGCGGTAGAGCTCCTCGTCGTCGTAATAGCTCCCCCAGTACCCGGTCATGCCCAGGTCCGCGAAGACGGGATGGGTGGCCACCAGGTTGAGCTGCATGTCCAGGTAGTATTTGTAGTCCACCTCGGGATTCACATCCAGCGAGATGATGGGAATCTGGTTGAAGTTCCCGAAGATCATCCCCGTGCCCGGCCCGACAGTGGGGCAATACTCGCGGAATCTGGCCATGGTGTCCACGACGCGGTCGTTCAGATAGCCGACGGCGTCTTCCTCGCTGGGCCGGCTGTGGCAGTAGGCCTCGAACAAGAGACGGCCCCGCCCCCGAGACGCGTTCAAAGCGGCGCTGATGAAGTCATTGTGCATGCCGGGCAGCGCGGGTTTGCCCACGATCCACGTGTAGATCAGCCGGTTTTCCGGGTTTTCCAGGAGCCGGAGAGCGTCGGTATAGTGCACCAGATTGGGGCGGCCGAAGAACTGCTCGTCCGCGGTGAACCCGTCATACCACGCAGCGGTCATGCCGGGGCTCTTCGCCATCCGGTCCACCAGGTCGGCGGCATCCTTGGGACTGGTGGTCCCGACATTGGCCAGCCACTTAAGGCCGCGGCTGCGCACTTCCTCCCGGTGCTCCTCGGGAACGTTGCCGCCGTTGAGGGTGGTCACCGCCGGGAAGATGTGCTTGAGGTGGAAGTCCCAGTCGTACTTCCCGTTCTGCGGAACCTGACTGTTCGCGCAGGCCGGGTAGTTGAAGATCTCGCTGATCGACCGCACCACGATCCTCCCGCCCGCGGCGGCACCGGCGACCTCGATCTCGTGTCTGCCCCGGGGCAGCTCGCGGAAGGCCTCGAGACGATCGGTGGTGGCGGTGATGACCCTGTCCTCCGCGCCCAGAACCACGCCAAGTTCGGGGGCCTCCCCCTCGATCTCGGCCTTGATGAACACCCAGCCGTCCCGGACGGTGCTGAATTCGAAGCGCTGCGCCGCGGCGATGGCCTCCAGAGGCTGGGACAGCACCTCGACCACCAGGTTGTTCAAGCGCCGATGCCCCGACGCATCCACCTCGGGCACCTCCGTCAGCGTGATCACATGCGTGGCAGCGAACACCTTCTCCTGCGAGGCACGCTCGACCACGGCGACTTCAAGGCTGTGGTCGCCCGCCGCGAGCCCGGACAGGTCCACGCTGTTTGTCTCCCGCGCCAGAGGGGAGGTCCGAACCGTCTCGCCGTCCAGGATGTAGACGCAGTCGTAGTCGGCGACGTCGCCCTCGGTCTTGCCGAAGAGCCGGAACGTCATCTCCGGATCGGTCACAGGAATCTCATTGAGAAGCGGCTCCCAGGCCACCAGCCGGGGGCGGTTCTGCTCGATCAGTAGCGGCGAAGCCGAGCTCTGGGCCAGCGCGCCCTCGCTGATGGCCTCGAGCTTGACCTGCGCGAACATGATCTCCCCAACGTAGTTGACGGCGAAGATCGCCACCCCGTACACATCATCCTTGCTCTCCTGCAGCTCGAAAGTCTGCTCTATGTACTGCCAGCCATCGGTGTTCTTCGGGAGCGACCGGATGCCGCTCTCCTTATACCAACCGTTGTCGTGGATGATGATGCCGCAGTGGCGGCTCTCGAAGTCCGTGCTCTTGACGTACGCGCTCATCTTGTAGGTCTCGCCGGCGATGATCTGCTGGTCATGCTGGCGGCAACTGGACCGCACCCCCGCGGCGCCCTCCGGGTTGCTGAACACCACGGCTCCCGTATTGCCCGGACCCGCGGTGGGGTCGAAGCCGGTATTGGCGCCGTCTTTTTGCCAGAACATCGGGAAGCTCAACTGCTCGGCCTCGAAAGCGCCGTTGATCAGGAGATTCTCACCGGGTGCCACCGCGGCACCGGCGGCACCTGCGGACAGTATCAGGATCGTGAGCATGACTCTGCTGAGCATGTCTGCCTCCATTCCCGGGGGCTCGCAGCGCCTCCCGGCATTGCCCGGTTTTCCCGTGGGTGTCCCCATGTTACACCAACCCGGCGGCCAGGGCCAACCACCCGGATTCGGGCGCCTCCCGAAGCGGCAGTCCGGCAATGCCATGGCCTCGCAAAGCCCCCCCCGCGCCGGCCGCAACCCACCACCGCCCGACGCCCCCGGTGACGCTGCATGGCGCACCTCGCGCGCCGAATCTCATTGCCTCTACTTGAGCGAAACATCAACTGACATAATGCTTGCACTCTCTTGATTCATCATATACAATATGTGCTGTTTGCGTACATGACTGCAGTCTGGAGGCACAATCTTGGCTCGCGAGTACCTGGCGCATTCGAGAGGAAGCTCGCCGCGTGAGGATCTCCTTCGCGACCATCTGTCCAGGGTGGCGTTGCGGGCGCAGGACTACGCCTCGGCTTTCGGCGCCGGCGACGAGGCCTATCTCGCCGGTCTGCTTCACGACCTGGGCAAGTATGGCGACCTGTTCCAGGCCCGCCTGCGCAACGAAGTCAAGCACATCGACCACTGGTCCCCGGGGGCCTGGGCCTGCCTGATGCACTCCAAAGTGACCGGTGTTGCCGGCGCCCTCGCGATACAGGGCCACCACCTCGGCCTGCAGCAGGCGTACGCGACCGCCCTGCGGGCCCTCTCCCCCGCCGAACTGACCCGGGCGCACCCCCAGAATCTGCGACTGTCGGCGCCGGATCACGAGCCGCTTCTCGCGCTCTTGCACGCCGACGGCGTGCGGCTTCCAGACCCGTCCTCCTCTTCCGTCTATGACCCGGCGCGTCCTCCGGCCGCCGGGATGCTGGACATCCGCATGCTGTTTTCGGCTCTTGTGGACGCCGACTTCATCGAGACCGAGGCCCACTTCAAAGCCACGGGCCCCGACGCCCCGGCCTACCGCACTGAGGGGCCACGCCTGGACCCCGAAGTCGCCCTGGAGGCCCTGCTGCGCCATATCCGGACGCTGGCCGAGGGGTCGCGGGCCGCCGCCGACATCAACCGCCTGCGCTCGGACCTGCTGGAGGCCTGCCTCCGCGCGGGGGAGCAGCCGCAGGGCACCTTCACCCTCACCGCTCCCACCGGCGCCGGCAAGACCCTCAGCATGCTCGCCTTCGCCCTCCGGCACGCCGCCACCCATGGATTGACACGAGTGGTGATGGTCATCCCGTACCTGAGCATCATCGAGCAGACGGTGAAGGTCTTCCGCGGGGCACTGGCCGGCCTCGTTCCGGAGAGTCCGACCAACACCTATGTCCTCGAGGACCACAGCCTCGCCGGTATCCGCTCCGCCGAAGACGAAGACAAGGACCCCGAGGCCGAGAGGGAGCGGCGGCTCCTGGCGGAGAACTGGGATGCCCCCATCGTGGTCACCACCAGCGTCCAGTTCCTCGAGTCCCTGTTCGCCAACCGCCCCGGTGCGTGCCGCAAGCTCCACCGCCTGGCCGGGAGCGTCATCCTCCTCGACGAGGTGCAGACGCTTCCCACCCAGCTGGCTGTGCCGACTCTCGCGACCCTGGCCCATCTTGCCGGGCGTTTCGGCGCCACAGTGGTGTTCTCCACCGCCACCCAGCCGGCCTTTGACACCCTCCACGAGTCGGTGCGCCAACTCGCGCCCGAGGGTTGGCGGCCCCGGGAGATTGTCCCTCCCGAGCTGGGCCTCTTCGATCGCGCCCGCAGGGTGCGGGTGCAGTGGCCAAGGCACGAGACGGTCGGCTGGGACGCCCTGGCCGGAGAGCTGCGGGGCCACAGCCAGGTGCTGTGCATCGTCAATCTCAAGCGCCACGCTCTGGAGCTTCACCGGCATCTGAAAACGGAGGGCGCCGAGGGGCTGCTCCATCTCTCGACCAACCTGTGTCCGCAGCACCGACGAGCGGTGCTGGAGCAGGTGAGAACGAGGCTGGACGAGGGCGAGCCCTGCCGCCTGATCTCCACCCAGTGCGTGGAGGCCGGAGTGGACGTGGACTTCCCCGTTGTCTACCGGGCATGGGGGCCACTGGACTCAATCGCACAGGCGGCCGGCCGCTGCAACCGCAATGGCAACCGCGACACCGGGGCCGTGCACGTGTTCCTCCCCGAGGACGAGGGCTATCCGGACAAGGCCTACGGACAGGCCGCGGCGGCCACACGGTCCGTCATGGCACGACTCGGGAAAGAGCCGGACATCGACGACCCGGGGCTGTACACCGAGTTCTACCGCGAATTGTACGACTTGAGAGACCTCGGAAAGCTGCAGGGCGAGCTGTGGGAGGCCATCGCCTCCCGGCACTTCGCCGACGTGGCCGGCAAGTACCGGCTCATCCGCACGGACGCCATCAACGTGCTGGTGCCCTATGACCGCGGGGTGTACGAGGCCCTGGCGGCAGAGGTGAGGCAGGAGGGCCTGAGCCGGGAGTGGGTCCGGAAGGCCCGCGGACACGCGGTGAGTCTGTTTCGGCCCAGAGAGCAAGACAGGGCCTGGGACTACCTGGACCGCATCCGGGTCCGGGGAAACGAGTACGCCGATGACTGGTACATCTGGGTCGGGGAGAAGGGATACGATCCGGACGTGGGGCTGATCGTGCCGGAAGCATCGGGACTGCTGATGGGGTGAGGGGCGCGACGGGCCAGCGGCCGACGCGCCGAGGCCCGGCATGTGTGTGGCGCCCCGCGCCGTCGGCCGTCCGCCGTCGCTGTCAGGCCCGAAGGGCCGTGTGGCGGTCCCGCCGGGCGGGACCGCCTCCCAGGCCCGGACTTCAGTCCGGGCAGAGAGCTCCCGCCACGCGGCATCAAAGGTCCTCCGGACCGGAGGGCAAACGGCGAATGACCGGTCCGGACGACGGTACCGACGTCATTCGGCCTGCAGACGACGAATGCCACACGACAACCAACCAACGACACACAACCCGCAGCACACCGCGCACACACCGGGCGGGGCCTACTGCGCTCCGCCCGCCACATCTCCCGAAGGAGGGATCGCCATTGACGGACTTCTGCCTGCACGTGTGGGGCGACTTCGCCTGCTTCACTCGCCCCGAGTTGAAGGTCGAACGCTTCAGCTACCCTGTCATCACACCGTCCGCGGCCAGGGGGATCTTCGACGCCATCTACTGCAAGCCCAGCCGCGACCCCACTCAGGCCCAGTTCCGCTGGCAGGTCACACGAATCGAGGTGCTCAAGCCGCCGGGCTTCATCGCCCTCAGACGCAATGAGGTCAAGGAGAAGGTCTCCGTGCGCAATGTCACCGACTGGATGGCGGGCAAGGCCGAGCCGGAGCCGATCCTCGCCGATGCGGACAAATCCATCACCGGCGCCGACACCAAAGGCCGCACCCAGCGCCAGACCATGGCGCTCAAAGACGTGGCGTACCGTCTCCATGCCCAACTGCGGCCCTGGCCCAGACACGAGGGCAAGCTGGCCTCCCTGGAGGCCCAGTTCCGCCGCCGCGCCGAAACCGGCAAGTGCATCTACCAGCCGTACTTCGGCTGCCGCGAGTTCCCGGCGTTCTTCGAACTCGCCGACATCCCCGACCCCCGGCCCATCGAGTGGAGCGCCGACCTCGGCCTCATGCTCTACGACGTGTTCGATCTCTCCCGCCCCGGCACCGCCGACAGCGCACCGTCCGTGAGCCTCTTTCACGCCCGGGTAAGCGACGGCGTCCTCCAGGTCCCGCCTTTCGAGGACTCCGCGGTCCTCAAGGCACAGGGGGGGGAGGCATAGTGCTGCGGCAACTGGCCCAATATGCCAACGACCACGACCTCTCACCCGAGCCCGGCTTTGCCCCCAAGCCCGCCCTGTGGGCCATCGAAATCGGTCCCGACGGCGCCTTCATCGACATCATCCCGCTGGGCGACACCTCGGCCAAGGGTAACCGGGGCGAGGTCTTCCCCAAGGCGCCCGAGCTCACCCAGCCCGAGCTCAAGGCCGGGGGCATCTACAAGAGCCACTTCCTCATCGACACCGCCGAGGTGGTCGCGCTCTATGTCAAGGATGAGCCCGACGCCAAGACGACAGCCAAACACCTGTACTTCATCGACCTGCTGGAAAAGGCAACGGAGGCCATGCCGGAGCTGGACCTGGCGGCTCAGTGCCTGGCGGACGAGGAGAGCCTCGAGCGCATCCGCGAACGCCTGACCGCCGTCAGGGCCAAGCCCAGCGACAAGGTGACGCTGCGCATCAACGGCCGGCTCCCCGCCCGCTCGGATGAGTGGCACGACTGGTGGCGGGCCTTCCGCGCCACCATCGGCGGCGCCGGGAGCAAGAGCGCCTCGGCTCCACTGATGCGCTGCATGATCTCCGGCGAGCTGGTGGAGCCGGCGCCCACTCATCCCAAGATCCAGGGCCTCACCGACGTGGATGGGTCGTCGATGGGCTCGGTGCTGGTGGGCTTCGACAAGGACGCCTTCGCCTCCTACGGGCTGTCGCAATCGGCCAATGCCGCCGTTGGTGAACTGCCCGCCGCCGCCTACCGCGCGGCGCTCAACGACATCATCGACAAGCACTCGCGCCGGCTGGCGGGGGCGAAGGTGGCCCACTGGTACAAACAGGCGGTGCCCATCGAGGCCGACCCGCTCAGCTTTCTGTCCGGGACCTGGGACGGTTCCGGAGTCGACGAGATCGACGCCCAGCGCCGGGCCCGCGAGCTCCTGGAGGCCATCACGGCCGGACAACGCCCGGACCTGGCCAACAACCACTACCACGCCCTGACGCTCTCCGGAGCCAGCGGACGCGTCATGGTCCGCGACTGGATGGAGGGGCCGTTCGAGCAGCTCCTGCGCCACGTGCTGGCGTGGTTCGATGACCTCGCCATCGTGCGCCGCGACGGCAGCGGGCTCGCCCCGCCCCCCAAGTTCATGGCCGTCCTGGGGGCCACCGTCCGCGATCTGGACGACCTCGCCGCCCCGATGGTGACCAAGCTCTGGCGCGTCGCCATCGGTAAGGAGCCGCTGCCGCAGGCCGCGCTGAACCAGGCGGTCTTGAGGTTCCGCGTGGATGTGATCGACGATAGCCCGCTCAACCACGCCCGCATGGGCCTGATCCGGATGTACCACAGGAGAAAGGGAGGCGGAGAGAACATGTCGCAGGAAGCCACGCCGTATCTGAACGAGGATCACCCGAGCCCGGCCTATCATTGCGGGCGCTTGGTCGCGATACTCGCTGGACTGCAGCGCGCAGCCCTTGGCGATGTCGGCGCGGGGGTCGTCCAGAGGTACTACGCCTCCGCCAGTAGCACGCCTGCACTGGTGCTGGGGCGCATGTCCACCACCGCCCAGTTCCACCTGGGCAAGCTCCGTGGAGAAGGCAAGAAGGGAACGTACATGTTCTACCAGGATCGCATTGCAGGTGTCTGGTCGAAGCTGCGGGAGGACCATCTCCCGCGGACCCTCAACCTCGAGGAGCAGAGCCTGTTCGCGATGGGCTACTACCACCAGCTTGCGGATCTGAGAACCAAGAAGGCAGACCCTGATTCCGCCGACACCTCCGAGCTCGGCGCCGAGCAGAGCGCAGACCGCACCGCAGAGGATCCGGACTGACGCCACAGCCGTTGCCGTCCCGCTGTTCCGGTCCTCTGCCGTCCGTCGTTTGCCGCGTAACTGGCTACTAAGGCCCTCCCGCGCCGGCTTCACACCGACCGGGATTGAGGTCTCCTAACAGAGGTGAACACAGTGACTGACGCCATCCGCAACCGCTACGAGTTCCTCTATCTGTTCGACTGCGAGAACGGTAACCCCAACGGCGACCCGGACGCCGGGAACGCACCGCGCATGGACCCCGAAGACCTCCACGGCCTCGTCTCCGACGTGGCCCTCAAGCGCCGGGTGCGCAACTACGTCTCCCTGGCCCGCAATAACGAGATGCCCAACGCCATCTTCGTGGAGCATGCCACCAATCTGAACCGTCCCATCCTCCGCGCCCACGAGGAGACCGACGGGGGCTATCAGCCGGGAGACAAGTCGGCGGGGAAGGCCAAGGTCAACCTGGCCCGGGCCTGGATGTGTCGGAGTTTCTACGATGTGCGCACCTTCGGCGCCGTGATGAGCACCGGCGCCAACGCCGGGCAGGTCCGCGGCCCGGTACAATTCTCCTTCGCCCGCTCCTACCACCCCATCGTCGCCATGGACATCTCCATCACCCGCATGGCCGTGGCCGGCAAAGTCAATGAGGCCAAGAGCAGCGCGGACTACCAGGAATGGGAAGACAAGCAGCCGGAGGATGAGCTCCGCACCATGGGCCGCAAATCCCTGATCCCCTACGGCCTGTATGCTTCCAAGGGCTTCATCAGCGCCCATCTCGCCCACGATACCGGCTTTTCCGAGGATGACTTGAGCCTGCTGTGGGAGAGCCTCCTGTACATGTACGACCACGACCGTTCCGCCAGCAAGGGGCTCATGTCCTGCCGCGCGATCGTCGTGTTCAAGCACGTGGGCACCGACAGCGACGAGAGCCAGCGCACACGCCAGGCCATGCTGGGCTGCGCTCCGGCCCACAGGCTCTTCGACCTTGTACAGGTGCAGGCCAGGGACAAGACCGCACCACCCCGGAGCTTCGGTGATTACGAAATGACGGTCAGCCGCAGCGCCGCACCGGCAGGGGTGGAAGTGGGGTTTGTGGTGCCCACAGAGGGCGGCGGCGCGAAGGTGATCTGGGACGACGCCCCGGAAGGCGTCGACGTGGTCTGACGCCCTTCGCCGTCCGCCGTTGGTGGGGCGGGCTTTCCAGCCGGCCGCTGTCGTTCGGCGTTGCCGTTGCCTATCACGCTCCACATGACGGGAGGGATCGCAGTGGGACGCAGCAAGGTCGAGCTGTACCCCCACTTCGTCTGGGCCACCCACGGGCGGGCCCAGCTCCTCGAAGGGTCTTTCGGGCGGCTGGTCCACGGATCCATCAGGAGCGAGGCGGAGGCACTAGGCTGCGAGGTCCTGGCCCTCGGCGGCATGCCACACCACGTGCATCTTGTGGTGAGGACGCCGGGCAAGCTCGCGCCGTCGGAGTTGGCCCGGCGGGTCAAGGGCGCCTCCTCCTGGCTCGCCGGTAAGGATCCAGCGGCCCCGCCAAGCTTCACCTGGCAGACGGGCTTCGGAGTCTTCTCCCTGAGCCGCACGGACCTGCCACGGACCGTCGCGTACGTCGACAACCAGCGTGGGCGCCACGCACACGGCACCACGTGGCCGAGCCTAGAGGCCACGGAAGAGGACGAGCCGGACAGCCACGAACAGGACCGCAACGCACCGCCGGAAGGCACGACGGGCTGAAGCTCATCGCTGAGCGACGCCGCTGCGCGGCGTCAACGGTCCTCCGCACCGCCGTTAGGCCGTTCGGTCCGGCCTGGCGGACGGCAACGCCCGCCCCACAAACCAGCCGCTGCAGCGCGACACCCGGGAGGTGGCCGCCATGTTCGACGAAGACGACCTATTGCCGATCTCGGCCCTGCAGCATCTCGCCTTCTGTCCGCGTCAGTGTGCCCTGATCTACCTGGAGGGCGTCTGGGAGGAGAACGTTCTCACCGTTCAGGGACGCAAGCTCCACGACAAGGCCCACGAGCCGCAGACCGAGGTGCGTGGGAACGTGCGCACCGCCCGCGGGCTCCGCCTCCGCTCCCTGCGCCTGGGACTGGCGGGTCAGGCGGATGTGGTGGAGTTCCATGGTGTGGACGATCCGGCGGGCGTCGAGCTGGAGGGCGTGCCGGGACGTTGGATGCCGTACCCCGTGGAGTACAAGCGCGGCCGGCCCAAGCCCGATCGCTGCGACGAGATCCAATTGTGCGCTCAGGCGCTGTGTCTGGAGGAGATGCTGGGGGCCAAGATACCCACCGGCGCCCTATTCTACGGCGAACCCCGGCGCCGTCAGGAGGTGCCCCTCGACGGGGAACTGCGCCGGGAGACCGAGGCCCTGGCTGCGGAGCTACATGCACTCATCAATAGCGGTCGGACCCCGCCGCCGCGACGAGGCCGTCACTGCAAAAGCTGCTCGCTGGTGGACACCTGCGCTCCCGATCTGCGCCGGGCCGGGCGCAGTGCCTCCGCCTTCATGGAAGCATCCCTGGCCCACCTGCTGGAGGAGGATGAGCATTGAAGCGACTGCTCAACACGCTGTATGTCACCACCCAGGGCGCCTATCTGGCCCGCGACGGCGAGACCGTGGTGGTACGCGTGGAGAAGAAGGAGCGCCTCAGGGTCCCGCTCCACGGCCTCTGTGGCATCGTCTGTGTCGGCCGCGTGGCCTGCAGCCCGTTCCTGATGGGGGCCTGCGCCGAGAGAGGGGTGGCCATCTCCTTCCTCACCTTGCGCGGCCGTTTCCTGGCCCGGGTGCAGGGCCCTGTCTCCGGCAATGTCCTTCTGCGCCGAGACCAGTACCGCCGGGCCGGAGACGACGAGGCCGCCGCCGGTATCGCTCGGTCCGTCGTCATCGCCAAGATCGCCAACTGCCGCACCGCCCTCCAGCGCGCCGTGCGCGATCACCCGCAGGCCGACGGCACCGACAAGCTGAAGGAGGCCGCCGACCACCTGCAGCGGGTGGCGAAAGCGCTGACCAGACCAATGACACTGGACTCCGTCCGCGGCTACGAGGGAGAGGCCGGAAAGGCGTACTTCGGGGTCTTCGATCACACGATCGTCGCGCAGAAAGATGATTTCTGCTTCACAAGACGCAGTCGGCGGCCTCCGCTGGACAACATGAATGCCCTGCTCTCCTTCCTCTATTCCCTGCTGGCCCATGACGTGGCCTCGGCCCTGGAGAGCAACGGACTGGACCCGCAGGTAGGCTTCCTCCACCGCGACCGTCCGGGCAGGCCCGGACTGGCCCTCGACCTGATGGAAGAGCTACGGCCGGTGATCGCGGACCGTGTCGCGCTGACGCTCGTCAACCGACAGCAGGTGAGGCCCGAAGGCTTCAACAAGTCCGAGAGCGGTGCGGTCATGATGGACGACGACACCCGCAAGACCGTATTGGGCGCCTATCAGGGGAGAAAGCAAGACGAGCTGCAACACCCCTTCCTCGACGAGAAGGTGCCCCTGGGTCTGCTGGCGCATGTGCAGGCAATGCTGATGGCGCGCCACCTGCGCGGAGACCTGGACGCCTATCCCGCCTTCATCTGGAAGTGATCGGCATGATGGTGCTCGTGGCCTATGACGTGAACACCGAGACGGCCGAGGGCCGCAAGCGTCTGCGCAGGGTGGCCAAGCTGTGCGAGAACTGGGGGCAGCGGGTGCAGAACTCGGTGTTCGAGTGTCTGGTGGAGCCCGCGCAGTGGCAGGTTCTCAAATGCGACCTGGAGGAGGTGATCGATAGGAAGAAGGACAGCCTGCGCTACTACTATCTGGGAAGCAACTGGCAGCGGCGGGTGGAGCACGTGGGGGCCAAGCCGGGGTATGACCCGGAGGGCGTGCTGATCGCCTGAGGCCGGCGGCGCCGTGGGCGCCCCGGTGCCGCGGTGCTTGCTGCCCGGGCGGTGACGTGCGCGAACCCCAAGCTCACACAAAAAGGCCGGGGGGTTCGCGGAAGCGCGGAAGCCGGTGGGGCACAGGGGATCGGCGGGTCCTGGCGGTGTAGTGGGGCTCGTGTAAGGCTGCCCTAACAGGTAGGTTCGCGCGAAGTGCCCTCTGAGGCCCGCAACGAGCGGGCGGAGGAGGAGTGGGGGTCGCCCCCCACGCGGGGGCGTGGATTGAAACCCGTTGGGCGCAGGTCGATGCGCAGCACAGCGTGCGTCGCCCCCCACGCGGGGGCGTGGATTGAAACCCCAGGAG
>CAYRFY010000184.1:0-12524 GCA_964423635.1 uncultured Armatimonadia bacterium
GGGGGGGTGAGGTGACGTGAATCGGCGCCTGCCCGGAACCTGCATAATCTGAGGATGTAGGCCGCCCTCCGGACGCTTACCGCCGGGTTTCCTACCCTCCGTGCATCCGCGTCTGGTCCTCGCGCCTGTCTTCCCGGTGGCGCATCTCCTCGCTCGGCCCTGCCACGACCGCCGCCGTGCCGCCTGCCCTCAGCCTGCCGTCCATCGCGTCCAGGCGTCGCTCGATGCTATTGAGCCGCTCGAGGATGGCGGTCAGATGGGCGGAGAGCAGGTGGGTGTCGCACGAGAGCAGGTCGTCTTCCAGTTGTCGCGCGGCGTTCCGCTGCTGCAACTCCTCCATGCGCCCCAGATGCCTCTGGTGGTTGCGCAGTGCCAGCCCAACGCAGGCACCGATGGCTACCATCATCATCGGAAGCAACATCACGAAGGCATCATCCATGCACGTCACCTCCGCACCCTGACGCGGGCCCACCGTGCTCAATGCTGCTGGGTCTGCCTCTCCCGCCTGTCCGTCCGCTCGAAGAGCTCATCGCTCCGGCCGGTCGACGTCGTGGCGGCGCATCCCTGCCTCCCGTTACCGTCAGTCTCGCTGAGGCGCTGCTCGATGCTGTTGAGCCGTTCCAGGATCGCGGCGAGGTGCGCCGACTGCAGGTCGCCGTCGTAGCCGAGCAGCGCACGGTCGCTCTCGGCCGCCCGGTCCAGGTTCCGCTGGCGCAACTCTTCCATCCGCTCGCAGTGCCGTGTCCAGTGGCGGAAGGCGGCGAACCCGAGCACCCCGACGATCGCCACGATCGGTATCATGACGCCAATCACGTCGACAGCCATATGCCCGTCCTCTCCGCCCTCCGGGGCCGGTTATGTCGCGCTTGCCCCGCGCCAACTCACGTGGCGCGAGACCACACGTCTTTGTCGGTGAAGATCCGCCGGAGCGTGGTGAGTTCCCCGTGGTCGAGCCAGATGCCCTCGCAGATCCGGCAGCGGTCCACATAGCAGCTACCGTCTTCGGCATACGCGCGGCTGTCCATCTCGGTGTGGTCTACCGGACAGACGATCTCTCCCTCGCGGTCGGTATCCGGCATGCGAATCGCGGAGCTGAGTTGTCGCTCCCAGGCGTTGAGCCATTGCTGGGAGACGTCCATGAGCAGCGACAGCGCTCCGGTATCCATCCAGATGCCGCCGCAGGTGCTGCAGTGGTCCACGGCGGGGTCCTCGTCCAACGCTATGCCACATCCGGAGGCGGTTCGCGAGCTCAGGGGATTGTCGCAGCGCGGGCAGAGCATGGCTCCCCGCCGGTCCTGCAGGACGGCACCGCAGCCCCAGCAGGTGGGCGCCCCCACGTAGTTCTCCACACCACAATCCTGGCACGGGAACTTCTGGATCAAAGAGACCACGTGCCGCAGGCGCCGGCGACGGGAGGTCGGTAGCGTGGGTGTCGACGCCTCGGGCTGCGCTCCGGTGGCGGCGGGCCTCGCCGGGGTGAACCTGGCGGCGAGTGCCGCCAGCTCCCCGTCATCCACCCAGATACCCTTGCACTGCGGGCACGCGTCGAGCTTGATCTCCGGGGAGTGGGGGTACGAGAACTCGTACAGGGCCACGCCGCAGCGCGGGCAAGATGCATCTTCCCGCGCCGCCGGGGCCCCGGCAGGGCCGGGGACATACTCGGCCTCGGCCGACCCGGAGCCCGAGCCGCCGGAGCGGATCACCTGCCTGAGTTCGTCGGCGTCGAACCAGATGCCCCCGCAGGCGTCGCAGCCGTCCAGTGCGACGGCGCCGATCCTCTCCTGTCGCAGGGGCACGCCCTCACCGCAGCGTGGGCAGTTGGCCACTTTGGATCCCTCGCTTCACGTTGTGGATGGCGCGGCGCGAGTCCGGACACGCCCGCAGAGATGCTATCGCCGGCGCAGCACGAACACGCACCCCGACTCGATGTTCGGCACCTTCAGGATCGCCCGGCCCGCTTCCACCGTGCAGGCGAAGGGCTGCTCGCCCTCCGGGGTGACCTCGAAGCATTCCACATCCTCAATGTAGTCCGGCAGCCCCACGGTGATCGAGACGTTCTTGGCCGGCTCGATCTCCGGCGGCTCCGGCTTGGAGGCCGGAATGTGGTTGGCGGCGGTGACGACGATCGTGTCCGGTCCGCACAGCAGGCTGCTCACGGCCACCCGCGGCTTGGGCCAGGACTCATCACGGGCGACGCCCGTGGGCACCTCCCCGGCGTCGCAGGAGACCAAGTCCACCGGCGTGCCCAGGAGCAGATCGCCCTCGATGTGCTCGATCAGACGGTTGGTGGCGGCGATCTCGGCCGCAAACTCATCATTGAGCTGCCAGCCACCGGCGCCCGCCGAGTACACCCAGCTCGTCAGCCCCTTCATCCCACAGCCGATGGCCTGGACCACATTCTGCCGCCATTCGGCCGGCACCGGTCCCCGCGCACCCTTCGGCACTCCCTGACCGGTCTTCCAGCCGTACGCCTCCAGACAGGCGTACATGCGGTTCGGCGTGCCGCACAGCCGGGCGTAGGACAGGCTCTCACGCACGTAGGCGTGGTCGGCGCCGTAGTACGTCACGGGATACGGGTCGAAGCAGGCGATGTCGGCGAAGCGCCCGTATACGCACCAGTTCAGCGGTCGCACCGTGCCGTTCATCACGATCCACGAGGCGGCCTGCGGGGAGAACCGCTGCAGCAGCTCCTGCCAGCCGGACTGCGCCAGCCTCCGGGCATGGTAGCCCAGCCCTGTCGGGTAGCCACCGCCACGATTGTCGTGGGCGTCGGGCTCGTCGGGCCCCATCAGATACGCCACCCGCGGGTGGAGGTCGAACATGCCGCCGGTGGCGCTGGTCAAAAGCCCGTACCGCTCGCAGACCTCCTGGGAGTGTGCGTGCCACATGGCCAGGTTCATGTGCATCTGCTCGCACAGCTCGGGGGGCACGTGGATCGAGCTGCGCGGGAACAGCCAGGGCAGGACGCGGAACTGCGCCGCCACCTGCCTCCCGGAGCCGCTGGTGGCCGTCACCACATGGTACCCACCCGCCGTCAGCGGCGCCTCAAGTCTTGCCACGAGCAGCGCCACCCCGCCGGGGAAGTCGGCCCCGTAGCGACGGACCTGCCTCAGCGGCTCGCCGTCCAGAGACAGTGCCTCGGCCGCCCGTATGCCCGGGGCATGCTGCCGCAGGTACACAAGCAGCGATTGCCCGTCCGGGCCGGTGGTCACATAGTCCACGGAGAGCTCCGCGGAGGCGTACGGAACGGTGGCCTCCGTCCTCGCGCCGCTTTCGGTCACCAGCGTCACTCGGGCCGCCTCGCCCTCCGGCCGGCGCCGGAAGCGCACCAGCACCTGGCCGCACTCCCCGGCCTCCAGCGTCCGCGGCCGCACTCGGTACCACACCACGCCCCGCGCGTCCCAGGCGTCGGAGACCAGATCCACATAGGTCTCATCAACCGGGACATCATTGAGCAGGAGGTCGGCGATGCGCACCGTCTGGGTCCCCGTATTTCGGACGGCCAGGCGCAGAGAGCCGAAGTCCTCGTGCTCCTGATACAGCCGCTGCAGGCCCGCGAAGACGAGGCCCGTATCCTGCCCCTTCTGGCGGCCCTCCACGACTTGCGACGCCGCCGGTGGGGCCGGGTCGGGCAGGTACTCGGCGGCCAGGACGGTGAGCTCCCGGCCGGGAGCCAGGTCCGGGCGCTCGGTCCAGGAGATGTCGCCGCCGCCGGACAGCGCCACCGTCCGCAGGAGCAGTCTGCCCCCGCTCCGGGGCGCCACGCGCAGCTCGTGCACGCCGTCGGCGGGAGCCCTGCCTAGCTCTGAGAAGACGGTGCCACGGCGCTCGATGCCGGAGGCGGCGTCGAACGAAAGCACCTCCTCACCATCCCACAGCACCGCGCACTCTCGCGGCGATTGCGGGTCGGATGAGAACTCCAACCGCACCATCAGCGGCCCCGACGCGCCCTGGGTCCGCACGAAGGTGGCAAGCGACAGGGGTGCCTGGCCCTCGCTGAGGTACTCCCTGCTCAGCGGGAACCCGCCGGTCTCGTTCAGTACCAACAGCGGGTTCTCGCCGGGGGGCGTGAGCCAGCCGTCGGCCTGCTCATAGTAGTGAGGGGCGCGCGCCCGTGGAGGGTCGGAGCAATCCAGCGCCGGGCTTCGCCAGCCCTGTGCGGAACGCAGTTGCGCCCATTGCGCCTTCAGCTCCGATTGCGGGTCCGCGGCCGCGAATAGCGCCTCGCCCGTCTGCAGCTCTACCCGCAGCTCATCGACGATGTTCGATACATACGTCTCCAGGCCGCTGTAGTTGTCCAACACCAGGCGCAGCCATAGCTCACCGCCCCCCAACAGGCCCCCGGCCCGCTCCGTCTCCAGGGTCAGCGGCCCCGCCTGCCAGCCGTTGGCGTCGCCCTCCTGGCCCTTGCTGTCGGCCACCTGCTCCCAGTCCAGACCGTTGGCCGAGGCCCACAGCGTCGTCTGGCCGCCCAGGTGGCGGGCATTTGACCGCTGCGCGACCCGTACGGACACTGCGGTGATCGCTCGCTCGCCGTGGAAGCGGTAAGTCAGCGTCCGGCGGCGGGCCGGGCCCTGTGTCTGCAGCGAGCCCGCCGTCCAGATTTCAGTCCCCGTATTGCTGAGGATCGCGTCGGTGAGGCATCTAGGGGTGGAGAAGTCGTCCTCGTAGACAAAGCTCCCCTCCTCATCGGGCCGGATAGCGATGCCCGGCTCTGCGGCATGGCTGACCGGACTGAGCAGAAGCAGAAGAAGACCGACGGCCTGGCTTGCTCTCATAGCAAAGACCTCGCGGGACACGATAGCACGAAGCCCCGGCGCACGGCACCGGGGCCTGCCAAAGAGCGTTCGCCCCCGGCCACCGCGACTCCTCCGCGGCGCCACGTCGGTGTCCGTCGGGGTCCGCCGAGCCTGTCGGCAAAGCCTGTGCGCCGCCTCGGATACGCGCCGGCGGGCGACGTCCCGCGGGTAAGCGCGTCCTCAGTGCGGCGGCAACACATTCACAGGATCATGACGACACTCTTCCTACGCGTTTCGAGCGATGGCAACGAGGCACGTAGGCGGCCCAATTGACTTAGCCGACCGGCTACGCCGTCGCCGGCGTCGCGCTGTGTGGCTTCGTGCGCCGCCGCGCGGCGCGGCCGCCGACGCTACTTGCCGGCCACCGCCTCCGTGATGGCTTCCACGAGCCGGGTCATGTCGAAGGGCTTGCGCAGCACTCCGCAGGCTCCGAGACGCTGAAGCTCCTCGTCGAGGCCCTCTTCGCCCCGGCCTGTGATGGCCAGGACCGGCGGGGGACTGCCCACGCGGCGGGCCCAGGCCAGCACATGCCTGCCGCCGCCGGCGGACATGCCGACATCTGTCACGACAAGGTCGAACTCCGCGGCCTGAAGCAGCGCCCAGGCCTGGTGAGCGTTGTCGGTGGACAGCGTGTGGAAGCCCGCCAGGCGGAGAATCCGAGTCACCGCATGCAGAAACTGCGGCTGGTCCTCCACAAGCAGTACCCGCAGCCCCGGGGGCGCCGCCTCAAGAGCCTGCAGCAGCGCCTCCTCGGCCTCGCCGGCCTGCACACATTCGCCGGTGCAGGCGGAGAACCGCAGTTCGAAGGTCGTCCCCGTCCCGAGCTCGCTATCCACCTCCAGGCTCCCCTGGTGCCGCAGGACGATGTCCCGCGAGACGGCCAGTCCGAGACCACTGCCCCCGACCGGCGTCGACTGGGCCTCTCCCTTGGTGGTGAAGTAGGGCGAGAACACTTGGGGCAGGTGCTCCGGCGCAATTCCGGTTCCGGTATCCGAGACGGCGACGACAACCTGCTCGCTCCCGTCGGGCGCCGTTTCGCGCCAACTCCGCACGTCCAGGATCCCGCCATCGGGCATGGCCTGACAGGCGTTGAGAAACAGGTTGAGGAACACTTGCTCCAGTTGCCCGCGGTCGCCCTCCACGAGGTTTTGGCGGCTTCCGGCGTCGCGCTGAATCGCGATACCCGTGTCGCGGGTGTGATGGGCCGCCAAGGACAGCGCCGCATCCACGGCTTCGTCCAGGTCCAGGGGAACGCGCCGGGGCTCATCGGGCCGCGAGAAGGTGGTGATCTTGCGGCACAGATCGCCGCCACGGGGAACCAGGTCACGGACGGTGTCCACCAGTTCCTCGTAAGCCTCCTGCGTCTGCACGTACCTGGTGAGGTCGGCTGTCATCACCAGGCCCGAAAGCAGGTTATTGAGCTCATGAGTCACGGCGGCCGCCAGGCGTCCCAGGGAGGCCTGACGCTGCAGGCTTTCCATCTGGTAGCGGGCGGTCACGTCGGTCAGCAGTACCGCAACCGCACCGTCGGCCAGGAGAAACGCGCGGGATCGGCACCACTTGCCTGTGCCAGAGAAGCGCAGCTCCGCCTCGGACGGACCTGGAGCCGACAGCGCCCGCATTACAAGGGCCGACAGCTCCTGGGCCTCCTCGCCGTACAGGTCCTCAATGCGCTTGCCCGCGGCGTCGGTGTCCAGCCGGCCGGTGAGGGCCTCCCAGGCCGAATTCCAGCCCTGCAGCACCAACTCGCCCGAGCCGGCGAAACTGCGCCCCGGAGCGAACTGAGCGTAGCCTTCATCTATCATCGAAAGCAGCCAGGAGGCCTGCGGGAGCGCCCCCGACAGCCGCAACGGCGAAACTGTGCCGCCGGGCGAAGCCGAAGACCCGCCACCGGGCCCCCGCTTCCGATCGGCAAGCAGGCCCAACAGCGCCGCCAGCAGCGCGAATGCGGGCAGGGCCATATGCTCCGCTGTCGTGTAGCCCGCGGTACAATCCAGCGCACTCATCATCATTGCCGTCCGTCCCCATCGTCTTGCGTAGTCGGCTCGCGGACAGGCCCGAGAAGCGCCGGGAGCGCTCCGCAGTGACCTGCCTCCATACCCTGCGCAGCAATTTCGTGCCAAAACGGGCTTCGCGGATTCCACCCGGCACCCAGGGCGTGTCGGGGAAGTCTCGTACGGGGGGGCGGCGCTCGCGACGTCGGCGCTCCCCGATGACATGAGCTGGGCCGGCCGAGCCTTTCGGCCGCACCCAAGGAACCGAACACTCCCGCCGCCTTCACAAGGGGCCCCCGCCGAACTACAAGGAATACCGAGGACGCTATGCGCCGCTGCACACTTATCGGCCCTTGGTGGCGCGCAGGACTTGTCTCTCGCGCGGCGAAACAGCCTATAGTCCGGGGTGCGGTCGGCACCGAACCATCAGCGGGGACATGCGAATGGATCGACTCAGGCGCCTGTGGCGTGCGCTGCTGCGGTTTCTCACCGGAGAGGATGAGCCGGTTGCCGTTCGCCCCGAGGCCGCCGAGCGCGAACTCAGCGCTCTGCGGAACATCGCCGCGCTAGCCGTGGCCCAGGCTCAGCGCGCCGAACTGGAGTTGCGCGAAGCGTTGGCCGACCCCTCAACGATGCCGGGCGAACTGGACAGTCTGATGCTCCAGCTCACGGAGCTGCGCGACCGCGCGCGCCGGGACGTCGTGGCCTACAGAGAGCATCAGCGCGGCGTGGCCGAGGCCCTGGAGCGTCTGGGGGAGGCGACCCGCGCCGCCGAGGTCGGTCGTCAGCGCGAGGAGATGCGGCGTTTCCTGGCCCGGTCTGAAGCGGCCATGGATCTCGAAGCTCTCCAGGCCATCGAGGACGAAGCCAGAGCCGAAGCCGCGCGCCTCGATTTCCTGCAGCAATTGGAGGCCGGTCACGATCCCGGAATCCACCGTCCCGAGCCCCGGGAACCCGGTGACCTCAGGCAGAGGGCACAGGCCCTCGTGGACCAGAGCGCCTTTTCTGACCTGCTGGGAAATGACTGAACGCCTCACGCCCGGACACACGGTCCGGTTCGGAAGCCGTGGCTAACGTTTGGCACGCGACGATCTACATAGCTGTTGGGACCCCGCTACTGACGGACGCGAAAGGGGGCTCTCTAGTATGGACCTCTTGGCATGGTGGAACGTCGTCTTCGTCGTCCCCATCGGCCTGTCGGTGCTCTACCTGATACTCAGCGCCACCGGCATGGGCGGCGACACCGGGCACGACCATGATCTCGAGACCCAGATGGACCACGACGTGGACCTCACCCATGATGTGGACATGGACCACGACGTAGACATCGACCACGACGTGGACATGGATCATGACGTGGACGTCGACCACGACGTGGAGACGCTGCATGGCGTCGACGCGCACCACACGGTGGCCGCGGGCGATGCCCACGACTCGCTGGCTCATGACTTCCACCATGAGGCCGACACTCCCCTGTGGCTCCGGGCCCTGTCGGTGATCGGGTTCGGCAAGGTGCCGGTGTCGATCATCATGACGTGCCTCAGCGTCATCTTCGGTGTCGTCGGGCTGGCGGCCAACAGTCTCTTCGAGCACGGCCTGAGCGGGAAGCTGCCGCCCACGGTGTACTTCTGGCCCTCCTTCGCGCTGGCCGCCGTGGTCTCGCTGTCTTTCACCGGGAGCTTCGCTCGCCTGATGGCCCGCTACATGCCCACCAGCGAGACCTATGCCGAGACGCCCCAGGACTTGGTGGGGCGGCTGGGAACCGTGGTCTTCGCCCTGAGGGAGGGCGAGAAGGGTGTCGTGGACGTGAAGGATCACGGTGGCACCTGGCACCGTATTGCCGCTCAGCCTGTGTCCGGCGACATTCCCAAGGAGAGTGAGGTCATCGTGGTTCGTTACCACCGCGACGGCGACTATTACGATGTGACGGTGTCGCCACTGTAGGCGTTCGCCGTCCTTCATCCCCGTCCTCGCGACCGCGGGCCTTCAGCCCGCAGGACGTAGGCCGGCCGTCGTCGCCGTTCCTTGCCCCACCCGGAAGTCCGGCGGGAATCCAGGTTCTCCGCCTTGTATCTTGCATATCTCACGCCGCAATAGGAGGGACAGACCGTGGCACTGGCAATCGGCATGATCTTCGTCGGTGCGTTCCTGATCTTCTGGCCGGCCAGCGCGCTGCAGGGGCCGACCCAGGTGATCTTGATGACCGTCGGCGCGATTGTACTGCTCGTGGCCGCCGTGGTGGTCATCATCGCCAAGCTCTACCAGAGGGCCAGCGCCAACGAGGCCTTCGTCAAGACAGGCATGGGAGGGCCGAAAGTCGTACTGGACGGCGGCGCCATCGTCATCCCCGTCGTCCACAAGGTTGTCCCGGTGCGCCTGGAGACCATGAAGCTCGAGGTTGAGCGCGCGGGTGAGGATGCCTTGATCACCAAGGATAACCTGCGTTGTGACATCAGGGCCGAGTTCTACATCAAGGTACAGGCGGTCAAGGACGACATCCTCAACGCCTCCCGCTCCCTGGGCGGGCGCTCCATCGACGCCGGTGCCGTGCGCGACCTCGTCTTCGAGAAGCTCGTGTCCGCCCTGCGCTCCGTGGCCGCCACCCGTGACCTGTCCACTCTCCACACCGAGCGCGACGACTTCGCCAACGCCGTGTCGCAGCTCGTGCGCGAGGACCTCAAGTCCAACGGCCTCACCCTCGAGTCCGTGACCATCTCCCGTCTTGACCAGACGGACACCAAGCGCCTCAACGAGAACAACGTCTTCGACGCCCAGGGCCTGCGGAAGATCGCCGAGATCACTCAGAAGGCCCGGGTCGAGCGCAACCTCTACGAGCGAGACGCTGAACGGGCGATCGCCAATAAGGACGTGGAGACCCGCAAGCAAATCCTCGACCTGGACCTCGATCAGGCCAATGCCGAGGCCACTCAGGCCGCCGAGGTGGCCAAGATCCGGGCCGAGCGCGAACAGGAGGCCGCGACGTATCAGATCGAGCAGCGCCGCCTGATGGAGACGGCCGAGATCGACAAGGACCGCCAGGTGCAGCAGCGCGGCGTGGACCGCGACCTGCAGGTGGAGTCGGCCAAGGTCGAGGCCGAAAAGGCCCTCATCGCCAAGCAGCAGGAGCGCCAGACCACCGATATCGCCCGCAACCAGGCCATCGAAACCAAGGACGTCGAGCGCGTCAGGACCGTCGAGATCGCCAAGCGTGAGCAGTCCATCGCCGTGGCCGAGGCCGAGCAGCGCCGGGCCCTGGCCGAGCAGCAGCAGCTCACGGCCGAGGCCGAGCGCGAAGCCGCTCAGCAGGAGGTCATCACCGTCGAGCAGGTCGCCGAGGCCGACCGCACCAAGCGAGTGCAGGTCATCAGCGCCGAGCAGCAGGCGGAGCAGGAGAAGATCAAGCGGCAGATGGAAGCCGATATCGAGGCCTACCAGGCCGCAAAGATCGCCGAGGGTGAGCAGCAGGCCGCCGTCCAGATGGCCGTGGCGATCCGCACCAAGGCCGAGGCCGAAAAGGACGCCGCCACACTGCGCGCTACCGGTGAGCAGGCCCAGCAGATGGTGCCCGTCAACGTCACCCGTGAGCAGGTCTCCGTCGACGCCGCTCGCGTGCAGGATGTCGAAGCCGCCAGGGTCCAGGTACTCCGCAATGAGCTCTCAGCGAAGGCCGAGTACGAGCAGATCTCCGTCGAGCTGGAGAAGGCCCTCGCCGAGATCGAGGCCCGCAAGGAAGTGGGCGTCGCCTTCGCCAACAGCTTCGGGGACGCGTTCAGCAATGCCGACGTGGACCTCTACGGCTCGCCCGAGACGCTGGCCACAGCCATGAGCGCCTTCGGCAAGGCCGCCGGCATCGGGGCCTTCATGGATGGTCTGAACCGGAGCATGCCGGACGAGACCATGTCCACCATCCAGAGCCTCCTACAGCGACTGGCACCCGGCGTCGCCTCTGCCCCCACGCCGGCCACTGAGGAAGATAAGCCGGAGACCGACGAGCAGGCCGAGGACACGCAGCCCGCACCGGAGTAGACGCCGGCAGCGACGCCACCAGGCCACGATCGCGGCGACGGCTCCCTGCTACGGGAGCCGTCGCCGGTTCTTGATAAACTGTGGGCTGTGTTGCAGGGGAAAGCCAATCGCCGTCGCCGTTGTCGTGGTCCCTCTCCCGCGGCTCGTATTCTGAGTGTCGGATGGGCCGGGAGAGAGGGCGCCGTCCCTGTCGTTTCCCAGCCTCTCCCCAGCCGCTCCCCTGCCTCAGTTGCCACCGCCCCTCGTCTCTGGTAAACTCGCCGGGCTGTCCTCGCACCGCCGCCGACCTGCTTTGGAGACCAGGAGATCGAGTTATGACCGCTGCCGCAGACCTCAGTTTCGCAGATCTGATGAACGACCATTCCGGAGAGATGGCCACCGCCATGCGGGCGGGCAGCGAGTATCTCACCTCCGGCTCCACAGCCGAGCTCCTGGCGCAGGTGGGGCGCACCGTGCCCTCCGTGCCCGCAGCGCGGTTCCCCGACAAGAGGTGGTTTCAGCTCTCGTACGGCCGCGAGGTCAATGACAGGCCCAACGAACTGCTGGTGGGCAAGGGACTCTTCTACCTTACCGAACAGGGCAGGCTCTATCTCGACTGCACCGGCGGGCACTACCAGATGACCTGGGGCTACGATCATCCGCAGTTGCACGCCCTGCTGCTGGACGGCATCCAGCGGGGCATCGTCTGGGACAATCACAGCAACATCCCCTCGGCGCCGGTCAAACGCCTGGCCCAGAAGCTGGTGGAGGTCGCCAATCCGGGGGCTGATATGCGCCTCGTTCAGACCGATGGTGACAGGCTCAATACGGTACTGCTCGGTACCGCCACCGGCACCGTGGCCTGCGCCGCCGCCATGAAGATCCAACTCCTGCACTATTCCCGTGTCAAGCCCAATCAGGGCGCGCCGGTCTTCGTGGTCCTGGACGGCAACTACCACGGCACCGACATGTTCGCTCAGCACCTGCGGGGCATGTGGCCGGGGTTGTTTGCCAATGTGCGGATCGTCACCGTGGAGCCCAATGACCCGGAAGAGCTCCGGCAGGCCGTCGCCACACACGGCCGACGCATCGCCGGTTTCTGGGCCGAGCCGATCATGATGAACCGCGAGGCCATCGAGGTGCAGCCCGAGTATTTGCGCCTCGCTCGCGAGCTGTGCGATGAGACCGGCGCGCTCATGGCCATCGACGAGATCCAGACGGGCTTTTGGTACCCCGAGGTCTTCTACACCAAGCGCCTCGGCATCGAGCCAGATTTCATCGTCCTGGGCAAAGGCCTCACCGCCGGCCTGCACCCGCTCTCGGCCCTCCTCTACCGGGGCAAGCTGGACATCCTGGAGCAATATGACGCCATCAGCACCAATGGCAATGCGGCCCTGGCCGCGTACGTGGCTCTCGGATGCATCGAGCTGATCCAGCGCAACGCACAGCACATCGGGCAGATGGGGGAGAGGTTCCATACGGGGATGCGGGCTCTGGCGGCGAGATTCCCGGAGTTGCTGGTCGAGGCCCGGGGCGTCGGACACTTGTCGGGCCTCAAGTTCCAAAGCCGCGAGGACGCCCTGGGCTTCCACCGCCAGATCGTGGAGGAGGGCTACTGGCTCCGGGCCCATGCCTATCACGAGGGGCACAGCACGATCCTTACCAAGTTCGCCCTCCCGATGGACGAAGAAGTGGCCGACCATACGCTGGCCAAGATCGGGAGCGT
>CAYRFY010000185.1:0-12399 GCA_964423635.1 uncultured Armatimonadia bacterium
ACGGAGTGATCGCGAGATGGCCGTCGACAAGAGTACACCACGCACTGCGGACGCCCGCGAGGAGCGCATCGAGCGCCTCAAGACGCGGATGCTGCAGGGACCCTGCACCCCCACCGGATGGCGCCTGCTGGGGTTTTGTCAGGCGGCACAGGCGCACATGCACTCGGCGCTGGTGCAAAGGCGGGCCGCCGGTCTGGCCGCGACCATCGAGCTCTTCCCCGCCATCATCCACGACGATGAGCTCATCGTGGGCACCCACCACTTCGGCGAGGAGCCCGGCATCGACGGGGCCTGCCACGGCGACGCCCTGGCCGAGACGCTGGCGAAGACCTCGCTGGACGAGGAGCACAAGGAGCTCATCCTCAGCCTCCGCGGTCGCAATGAGCTGTTCGTCACCACCAACCACGCCCCGGACCGTCGGGCGGAAGTCGCTCTCGCCGAGGAGGCCGGCTGCGTCTTTGGCTGGGGCCGGTCGCTGAACCACAGCGTCCGCGATTTTGCCAAGGTCCTGCGGGTGGGCTTCGCGGGGATCCTCGCCGAGATCGAGGAGCGCCTCGTCACGCTGCGCATGGAGGACCCTGACGATCTGCAAAGGATGATCTTCCTGCGCGCCGCGAGGGCGGTGGCCGAGGGCTGCTGCAAGATGGGGAGCAAGTACGCCGAGGCGGCGCGGGGCATGGCAAAGCAGGCCACCTGCCCGGTGAGGAGGCAGGAACTGCTGGACATCGCCGCGGTCTGCGACCGGGTGCCCGCCGGGCCGGCTCGCACGCTGCGCGAAGCCGTTCAGGCCCTGTGGTTCTCGCACATCATCACCTGCGCCGAGGACCACATCAACGCCAACTCCATCGGCCGCATCGACCAGATCCTGTGCCCGTACTATGAGGCCGAGCTGCAGGCGGGGACGCTGGACGAGCCCGGAGCCCTGGAGCTGCTCAAACACCTGTGGCTGAAGATGTGGCGCGGGTACGATGTGCAGCAGATGCAGATCGGCGGCCAGGATGCCGCGGGCAATGACGCCACCAACCCCATCAGCTATCTGGCCCTCCAGGCGACCCGGGAGATCGGCCTGGTGCGCTGCCTTTCCGTGCGCGTGCACAAGGACACGCCCCGCGCACTTCTGGCGAGCTCGGTGGACCTGGTGAGCCGCGGCGGCGGCCAGCCGTTTTACTTCAATGACGACGCCATCATCCCCGCGCTCCTGGACAAGGGCGTCTGTCTGGAGCACGCCAGAGACTACGCCATCATCGGCTGTGTCGAGGTCACCATCCCCGGCAAGGCCTGCCCCCATGCGGTGAGCCACAATACGAACCTGGCCAAATGTCTGGAGCTGGCGCTGCACAATGGTACCGACCCGCTGTCGGGCAAGCAGGTGGGGCCCGCCACCGGCGATGCGCGGGGCTTCACAGGCATCGACGATCTGTGGGAGGCGTACAAGGCCCAGGCCGAGCACGTCTGCCGCGTGGGCGCCTTCATCTCCAACGCCGGGCAGCTCGACCAGATGGAGAGCTGGCCCCAGACGTACCGGTCGGTTCTCACCGATGACTGCATCCGCCGGGGGCGGGACATCAACGCCGGCGGGGCCCTTTACAACTATCACTCCGTCTCCGGCATCGGCATTCCCAATGTGGCGGATTCGCTGTGGGCGGTGGAGAAGCTGGTGTTTGGCGGCGAGTTGAGCATGGGCGAGCTGCTGGACGCGCTGGACGCCGACTTCGAGGGCCAAGAGCCCCTGCGCCAGATGCTGCTGAACCGGGCCGAGAAGTACGGCAATGACTGCGCCGAGGTGGACCTCTGGGCGGCCAGGGTGGCCGAGCACTTCTGCGACACTCTCGGATCCTTGCGCACGTTCTTCGGCGGCACCTTCCACGCCCATCTGTTTTCCTTCTTGTGGAACGTGAACCCCAGCGGGATGAAGACCGGGGCCCTGCCCGACGGCCGTCGCGCCCACGAGCCCCTGGCCTACAGCCTCTCGGCCACCGCGGGCCGCGACCGCAAGGGCATCACCGCGTACTTCAACTCCCTCTCCCGCATCCCCCACTACAAGGCGGCCGGCAGCAGCTCGGCCATCATCGAGCTGGCCCCCAGCTTCTTCAGGGGCGAGGGCCGGGCCAAGTTCATCGAGGTCCTGCAAACGGCCATCGCAAGCGGCGTGGGGCAGATGCAGTTCAACGTCGTCAGCGCCGAGCGCCTCAAGAAGGCCCAGGAAGACCCGGAGCACTACGGCAATGTGATCGTCCGCGTATCCGGCTTCAGTCAGGAGTTCAAGCTGGTGGACAGGCCCCTGCAGGACCACATCATCCAGCGCACCAAGCACGAGGAGTGAGGGCGACAGCGGAGGGAGGACGGGCGAGAACGGGCGAGAACGGCAACGGCCTCACCACGGAGACACGGAGAGCACGGAGTTCCACGGAGAACGGCGGAGAACGGTCGAGGACGGCAGGGGCGCCCTGTGCTGCGGAGCCGTCTCCACGACCGGAGGCCGAGTGTGTCTGGTCCTCCTCCCCGCGCATTGCCACACAGTCCCCAAGCGGAGGTACCCCGCATGCTTACCTGCCTCGCCCGCCTCCTGGCACCGGTCATCCTCGGCACCGCTCTCGCGGCGCCCGGCGCTTCCGCCGCCGCTGTCACGCCCTGTTCCGAGCTGTATCGAGTCCCTCTCCCGGACAGCCTCCCCGACCACCCGCGGGTATTCTGCACCTCAGCCGACCTGCAGCGGATCCGCGCCGAGTACGAGGCCGGGGACGCCTACACGGTGGCCTGCGTCGACGGGCTCCGCGCACGGGCCGACTCGGCCCTCCAGACCCCTCTGGACCTGGACCAGCGTCGACCCGCGGCAGGCGATTTCGCCACGGCCGCGGCCCTGGCGGAGGGCTATGCGGTCACGGGAGAGACGGCCTTCGGCACCTGCGCCCGGGATTGGCTGCTCGCCCTGGCCGAGGCCTATCCGCTGCTGGAGACCACCGGCGCCCACGGGCGCGTGACGGAGAGCACGCTGGGCGAGGGGCCCGTGGCGGTCAATGCCGCCATGGCCTACGACCTCACCGCCGGAGCCCAGTTCTGGACCGACGGCCAGAGGCAGCGGGTCGAGCGCGACCTTCTGCACCTCATGGCCTGGGAATGCGGGCACAAGTGCCATCACCCCAACTCCAGCAATTGGCGCTCCTGGGCGCTGACCATCATCGCCTCCTGTGGCTTCGCCATCGGCGACCGCGGGCTGATTCAGGAGGCCATCAACGGCGTCTGGGACCCGGAGCGGGGTCTGTATCTGTACGGTATCGTCCAGCAGCTCACCCACTCCATCTTCTCCGACGGCATCCACTGGGAGCGCTCCATCGGCTACACCAGTTACACCGCCTCGGCCCTGATGTACGTGATGGTGGCGGCCGCCAATGGCGGCATCGACCTGTGGCACGCCGAGCTGCCCGGGATCCTGGGGCCCTTCGAGGGGGGTGCGGGGCATGAGGAGTTCGGGCCCGCCGGGAGCCGCGGCATCAAGGCCTTCCTCGACGCCCCCCTGTACTACCAGTTCCCCAACGGCAGCCTGGCCCGGGTCGGGGATTCGAGTACCGCGGGGCTGTTCTACCACCGCATCTACGACCTGGCGTGGAGACAGTATGGTGACCCGGCCCACGCCTGGCTCATCTCTCGGGAACGGGCGGGCCACGCCGGGGCGGTGGCGGGGTGGAGCATCTGGCGTGCCAGCGGCGAGCCCTACGCCGAGCCGACCGAGAGCATCGTGCGCTCGGGCAAGAGGGCCGTCCACCTGCGCACCGGAAAGGGCGATCGCGTCGGCCTGGTGCAGGACGTCTCCGCATCCGCCCGGCAGCCGGCGGAGGTCTCCGGCTGGGTGAAGGTCCTCGGCCTCGCGGGCGGTCGGGCCCACATCCGCTGCAACATGGAGGACACCGCGCTGTTCTCGCCCGCCGCCCGGGTGGCCGAGAACTGGCAGCAGGTGAGCGTGACGGTGCCGGCCCTGCCCGACGCGAAGCCGGGACAGACACGACGCATCCGTCTGCACGTGTTTCTCGAGGGCGGAGCCGGTGAAGTGATCTGGGATGACGTCTCCGTCGTGCAGGGCGGCCGAGAACTCGTGCGTGGGGGCGGCTTTGAGACAGGCGAGGTCGATGGTCGCCCGCTGGACTTCTGGTCCCTGGTCCATGCGCCGCGGAGCGTCCCGGAGGGGCATTTCCGCCTCGCCGACGACGCCCGCATCGGCCTGTCGGGGCAGCACGTCAATGGCTGCAGCCTGTTTCCCATCGGAGGCTTTGCCATCCTCCGCGCCGACCCGCTGGACCCGGAGGCTCCGGCGGTTAACCTCACCTACGGGCCCTTCGGCAGCGGCCACGACCATCCGGACCGCCTCCACTTCGACCTCTACGCCCTGGACGCCGTCCTTTGCCCCGACCCGGGCTCCTGGGGCTACAACAATCCCGATCACGTTACCTGGGCGCGCCAGAGCATCGCCCACAACACACTGTGCGTGGACGAAGTCAGCCAGGAGCCCCAGAAGATCTCCACCGCCACCTTCGTGGGCGAGCGGGGGGATCAGAGGGTCTTCGGGGTGCTACACCTGTTCCAGACCGGCGATGAGATCAAGGCCGTCCGGGCCACGTGCGACACCATCTACGAAGGCGTCCACGTGGACCGCACACTCTGTGTGCTGGACGGCTACGTCCTGGACGTCATGCGTGTTCAGGCCGAGGCCGAGCACACCTTCGACCTCCCGCTCCACGGGCCCGGACAGGTGACGAGCTCCCTTCTTTTGCAGCAACCTCAGACCAATCCCTTCGCGGCTCTGGGCTACCGGCACTTTGCGGAGGTCCGCCAAGGGCCGGTGCCTCCGGGACCGTTCATAGCAGACTTCTCCCGCGGCGAGCAGGCCCTGCGGCTCTGCCAGTGGCAGCCCCCCGGCGCCGAGATCATCCTGGCCCGCGACCCGGTCCGCGGCGGCGGGCCGCCGACATCCTGCTGCATCGGCAGGCGACGGGGCACGGCCACGACCTTTGTCACCGTTCTGGAGCCCTACCGCGAGAAGCCCCGGGTGTCCGGGTTGCGCGTGGACGGCGAAGCAGACCTCACCGTGACGGTGCAGACGGAACAGGGCGAGGACCTGCTGCGCCTGCCGCTCTCTCTGGATGGCGAGATTGCGTTGGAGCGAACACCGTAAAACGTCACCCGGACGCCGCCGGCGGCCGACGGTGATCCTCCCCACCCAATGCATCCCGGAAGGTACCCACCATGACCCATGCCAACACGCCGCAGGCGCTGCTGCCGACAATCCTGGCCACGATCCTCTGGGGAGGTGTCTTTGTGCCCGCCGTCGCCCGGGAACTGTGTCACATTTCGATCGTCGTCGAGAAGGCCCCGCCCGACTGCCCCGCCATGGGTTTCATCCCCGGCCGGCTGCATGCGCTCCGCGTGGAGCCGAACTGGCCCCAATTGCCCCGGACCGCGCTGAAAGTCCACGTCACCCGGTACCTGCCCGACGGCCGGACGGTACCGCTGGAAGCCTCGATCTCCCCGGGGGAGGCCGCCGAGCTGCCTCTGGGGCCGCTGTGCATACCGCCGGTGTTTGACTTCGAGGCCGGGGCGCTCTACCGCCGCGGCTACAGCCTGGACGTTCGCCTCACCGACGAGGTCGGCCGTCCGCTGTATTCGGTGAGCTACTCCCAGGGCCTGGCGGAGCAGCATGTGCGCCGCACTGCGGGCACTGCGGTTCCGGCGGGCGTGGAGCGTTTTGTCCCGGAGACGCGGCGCCGAGTGCCCTATCTGCATCAATACGGCATTGAGGCGGCGCTGCAGCTCCGCCTGCATGAGGCGGTACTGGATGACCAAGACAGGCTGGTGGCCCAGTGCCGCCTGGCCCCGGAGGCGCCGGTGGGCGAGCTCTCCTGCCGCCTGACGGTGCTGGACGAGCAGGGAGCCGTCCTCCTGGAAGAGGACGTAGCGATTCAGGCGGCCGACAAGTGGCAGGCCGTGCCGCTGGACCCCGGCAACTGGCCGCCGGGGAAGTACCGCATCCGTCTGGACCCCGCGATCGAGGGCACATTGTGGGACGAGGGCGCTACGGTCACGTACCATCGGTCGACGCCGGACCCTTTGGCGGTGCCCATCAGCCGCTCTGCCCCCTGGACACTGCAGGCCGATCCCACTCGGGAGACGGTGCTCATCGAGGACTTCTCCGCCGCGTCCATCGACGGGGAAAAGCTGCCCGCGGGCTGGAGCCTGGAACAGACCCCGCAGGGCAGGGCGCTGGTGGCCGCGGAGGGGGCTGAGCCGGAGCCGGTGCACCTGAAGCCCCTGAGCGGCACCTACGCCGTCTTCGCCACTCCCCATGCCTCCGGCTGTCTGCTTCAGATCGGTCGCGACGGCCTCGTGCGCTCCCTGGGCTCCGATACGGCCACGGCCGACACTTTCGTCTGCGCCACAGACCTGACGGAGCAGGGCATCCGGGTCTATGCCTTCGATCCCTGGAACCGGCCGCGCTCAGGCCTGGCACGTCTCAAGCTCGTGTCCGTCACCGCGCAGTCGGTAGAAGCCCTCTACGCCGAGACCTCCCGGCCCCCGGTGCCGCTGTTCGCCGTGGACGACTGGTGCGAGTATTTCCACGGCCCCTGTCGGCTCCAGGCCGACCAGTTCTCGGCGATTCTGGCCGGACAGGCCGAGCTGGGACTGAGCACGGTGAACTGGTCCATCGGCAGGTCGTGGGTGGAGTACCACAGTGAGCTTCCCAATACCACCCGCTTCCCCGCGGTGCCGCTGGAGGAGGCGGCCAAGACCTTCGACAGAGCCCCGCTGTACCAGGGCCGGGCGACGATGATCAATAGCTTCGATGCCCTCGATGAGGTGCTCGCGGCCCGCGGGAACGCCGGGGTTGCGCTTCGCCCGTGGCTCTCGATGAACCGGCATTACGGGTCCGCCTACGGCGGCATCTTCGCCTCGCAGTGGTTCCTCTCCCATCCCGAATGGCGCAGATGGCGCAAGGGAGCCAGGGAGGCGGAGAGCAGCGCGGTGTCGTACTACTTCCCCGAGGTACGCAAGGAGCGAGTGGACATCTTCCTCGAGGTGGCACGCCGGGGCGTGGACGGGCTCCTGGTGGGAGCCTGTCGGCAGGTACCGATGCTGCTTTACAATCCCGAGATGGTGGCGGCCTTCAAGGCGGAGACCGGCATCGACCCGCAGAGTACCGAAGCCTCCTCAGGCGACGCCTATCTGCGCTGGATCCGCGGGCGGGCCGACCACTTCACCCAGGTTCTGCGCGACCTGCAAGAGGGCCTCGGGCCGATCGAGGCCGAGACGGGCCGGCGCATTCCGGTGGTGGTGCGCATCCCCTCCTCGGGGCTGCTGTACAACCTCGCCCAGGGCCTGGATGTGGAGACCTGGCTGCGGGAGGGCCTGGTGGATCAGCTCCAACTCGACCCCCTGGAGACCTGGGGCGGCCGGGGCGACCATGACGTCACTGCATACGTGGAGCTTTGCCACCGTCACGGGGTCACGGTGATCGGGGGCGTCGGCGCCACGTGGACCAATGCCGCCGGCCGCACGGCGGCCCTGCGCCGCGCCCTGGGCCTGCTGCAGGCCGGGGTGGACGGCATCGAGGTGTACGAGGCCGAGCTGCAGGCCAAATGCAGCGACCGCCGCTGGGCGCTGGCGCTGTTTGGCAATGAGCGCAGGCTCCGCGACTATCTGGCCTCCTCGAACCAGGAGGCCTGCTATCCGGTAACCTCGAGCACCGCCGCCTTCGGCCATGACAATCACTCCAACTGGGATGACGCCGGCTTCAGCATCCACAGCAAGGGAGCAAATGGGCTCTAGATCCCTATATGGACCGACTTGTGCACAGACGAATCAAGTTCTGGGGTCGCGATCACGCCGTTCGTGAACGCGTAGGTCGGGCTTTCCAGCCCGACTCGGCGAGCCGGAAGGCTCGCCGCCGGGCCGTGTCGCCGCCCCCGGAGCAACCTCCGCGACGTGCTCGTCGGTTTGAGGCGGAGCCTCGCTAGGATTGTGCTCAGATGAGGGGTCAGGGGCCCGCAGCCCCTGCGACGTTCTGCCTTCAGGTTCCGCGATTGCCGATGCATCTCGAAAGGATGATAACGCGTGCACAAGTCCCCGGCGATTCTACTCCTGCTCCTCCTCATGCCCCTTGCCGGCCTCGCCGCCCCTCTCGTGCTCACGCAGGACGGGCGGCCCACGGCGTCCATCGTCGCCGGCGCCGACGAGACCTCCGCCGCGGAGCTGCAGACCTATATCCAGAGGATCTCCGGAGCCACCCTGCCCATCGACCAGGAGGTGCCGGAGGGGGTTTGCATCGTCCTGGGCGGGCTGAGCCAGGAGCAGCGGGCACAGCTCGACCTGGGCTTCGATGGCTTTGTCATCCGCCGGGAAGGTGAGACTCTTCGCCTGGCCGGAGCCACCGCCAATGGCACGCTCAATGCCGTCTACCGCTTCCTGGACGGTCTGGGTTGCCGGTGGTACATCCCCGGCGAGATCGGCGAGGTGGTGCCCACCAGGCCGACGATCGCCTTCGATGAGCCCGAGCAGGTGAGCAGACCGTCGTTCCTGCACCGGGTGATCTGGCCCAGTCTGGCAGGCCGCGGGCTGTCCGCGGAGGACCGCGAGCGGTTCAATAAGTGGTGCCGCCGCAACCTCTACGGGGGCGTGCCCATCCATGTCGGTCACAACTTCTACCGCATTGCTCCCAGTGCGGAGTTCTTCGAGCAGCATCCGGACTGGTACGCCCTGCGCGGCGGCAAGCGCGACCCCGGCGGACAGCTTTGCACCACCAATCCCGAACTCATCGAGCACACCGCCCGTGTCGCCGGAGAGTGGTTTGACAAGAACCCCTCCCAGACCATGTTCTCGCTCAGTCCCGATGATAACGTGAAGTTCTGCCACTGCGAGGCCTGTGAGGCCCTGGACCCCGAGGAGTTCCGGGGCCGCGACACCGGCATGGGGCGGCGGCTGACGGTCTTCGCCAATCAGGTGGCCGAGCGCCTGCAAGAGACCCATCCGGGCAAGAACGTGGCCTTCTACGCCTACTGGGGAGCGGTGGAGGCCCCCGAGGATGTGGAAGGCCATCCCAATGTGGTGGTGTTCTTCACCCCCATCGGCATGGCGTTCAACTACCCTCTGCAGGACGAGGGCTCCCCGGTGAACGTCAAGCACAATGCGTGGTACGACGGCTGGCGCAAGGTCGCCAAGCAGATGGGGATCCGGCACTACTACAACTTCAGCTCGGTGCTGTGGATCCCCTGGAAGGAGCTGGCGGCCGAGCTGCGCTACCAGCACGAGAACCGGGCGCTGTACGTGGACGCCGAGCTGTGGGCCGCCTCCGAGGGCTCGGCGCTGTCGTATTACATCCTCAGCAAGGTGCTGTGGGACGTGGACGCCGACCCGCAGGCGGCCTTCGAGGAGTTCATCACCGGCCTGTACGGAGCGGCCCGGGAGCCCATGCGGCGGTACTACTCGCGGCTGTCGGACCGCTGGAGCAACTGCGGGCGGGAGATCCTGTGGCCCAACGCCTTGGCGAGGCAGGCGGTGTTTCTCGAGGTTCTGACCCCGGAGGTGCTGGCGGGCTGCCGCGCGGACCTTGCCGAGGCGGCGCGACTGGCCGAAGAAGATGAGACGCTGCGGGCGCGGGTGCACGTTTCCGAAGTCTGGCTGGACTACATGACCGCCTGGCGTGACTACGCCGCGGCCATGCTGGGCGAGACGGAGCAGCCCGTGGGCCTGATGGGGAAGGTCCGGGTCGCCAACCGGCTTCTGGAGACGGTGGAGGCGCTCAAGCCCGTGGGCCCGGGCGCCCTGCCGGAGATCGAGCAGATCCTGCTCCGCGAGGCCCGCAAGTGGGCGCGGCTCGGAGGCCCCAGGGAGCCCCTGGAGCCGGCCTTCGCCGAGCTGTCGGCGCAACCCGCCGATGAGCCTCCCACACGTTTCCGGGGCCAAAGCGAGCACATCATCCACGCCCAGAAGGGCGACAGCTTCACCATCACCCTGCGGCACTATCAGGTGGGCAACTACCAGAGCCCCCTGACGTACACCGTTGTCGGCCCGGACGGCGGCAGCGTGGCCGAGGGCACCGTAGACCTCGAGGAGCGGCAGACGCTGGAGGTCACAGACAGCCCGGGAGGCATCTACGGGGTCTTCCTGGCCGCCGGATCAAACGCGGCCTCCATCGAGAGCGACGCCCGGTACCTGTGTACCAATGTCGAGACCGGCGCCCAGCCGGACATCATCACCCACGCCCGGCCGCTGTATTTCACCGTCAAGGAGGGGGTGGAGGAGTTCACCCTCAGCATGCTCACCGCGGCTCCGGCGGAGACGGTTCAGCTCGGAGTGTTCAACCCGGAGGGCGAGAGGGTCGCCGATGAGTTGGTGGCGGGCCAGTTGGACCTGACCATCAAGGTTCCCGCCCAGATGTCCGGCAGGCCCTGGAGTTTCACCCTTGGCAAGGCGGCCACCGGCGTGTTTGAGGACGTCCAGGGCGTGCAGTTCTCCGACGGTGTGGTACCCTATGTCGCCGACGCGCCGGGTAGGCTGCTCAGGGGGAAGTGAGGGGCTGCCGGCGCCTCGTCTCACCTGGCGTCACCGCGTACGCCGCGACGGACACCCCGCCTCCACAACGGACCGTAACGGCGGTCGACTGAAGCGCCCGCCGACGAAGGAGTGTATGACCATCCGTCCCATCGTGTATTCCGATCTCGACTACACCATCATCTTCGACAGCGTCCTGCACCCGGAGACCGAACGGCTCCTGACCAGGCTGCGGGAGCGGGCGCTGTTTATCATCGTCACCGCCCGCAGCTACGCGGAGTGCGCCCCGCTGCCGCCGATCCCCAATGACGGCATCATCACCGAAAACGGCGCGGGCATCTTCCGCCGCGTGGACGGCGGGGATGTGCTGTGCCCCGACTGGGACCGGCAGATGTCTGCCAGACAGGAGACGCTGGATACCTATCGCGACATGCTGGAGAATCAGGGGTGGGTGATCCACTACAAGCCCCGGGCCTTCTCCACCAATGTCGAGGGCAGCGGCAAGACCGACGCGGACGTGGAGGCGGCGGTCGCCGCCCTGCCCGAGGGCCTGCAGCTCCAGTTCAGCCGCAATACGGCCGGACGCTATCTGGAGGTGTTCCCGCTCGAGGCGGGCAAGGACAAGGCCCTCCGGCGCATCTGCCTCGAGCACGGCGTCCCGCTGGAGCAGTCCTTCGCGCTGGGCGACAATGCCAATGACATGGACATGCTCAAGGTGGCCGGACACGCCTTCGCGCCGGGCAATTGCCACCCGGACGTCCGGGCCCTGCTGCAGCAGATCGGGGGCTACGTCTCGCCCGAGGAAGGCCACGCCGGGGCGCAGGACATTTTGCGGAAGGTCATGGCACACCTGGGGTGACCGGAAGCGAAGGTCGCGGGGAGGCCGGGCATCCGCGACACGCCCTGTGGAGTAGGGAAAGGACGACACCGTCGGTGCCAATACCCTCACGCGCCCATCTATGCCTGTACGCGCTTTGTGTGGTGATTGCTTTGACAGGTTGCGGTTCGTCCGAACGGTCACAGGAGCCCGCGTCGACACAGACGGCGACGCTCACTCCCCGCACCGTCACGCCCGACCACCTGCGCCGGCGAGACATAGCGGGCGAGAGCTACTCCCCGGCGTTCCGGGAGAGCTTCACCTACGAGGGGCAGTTCGTCGTCACCTGGCAGACCGAGGCCGACACGCTGAGGGGGACCCTGGTGGTGACCGGCGCCAAGCCCAACTTCGCCTATCAGATGAAGCTGGTGGGACGGACGCCCATTACCACGGCGCAGGCACCCAAGGCCTCACCGGGCGATCCGGAGGCCTGGGCCTGTTGGCAGCTCGGGCATATCGGCCGGTGGTGGTGTGAGCAGGACGGCTGGAACGTGGCGGACGGCGAGCTTGCGGACCATCTGCGCCTGGGCCACACCGTCCATGGCTACCTCCTCTTCGACTTCCTGCTCACCGACGCCGAGGGCAATGCACGACAGTCCTTCGCCCTGGACAGCAGCTTCCACGTGCTGTGGCGGGACGATCAGCGTGAGAGGACGGGAGCCGACTCCCAGGTGCGTGGCGGCCAGATCGTCCGCGGTTCGTGGGGCTATGGCCTGTGCGGAGAGCCGGTATCCGGGGGGCAGGTGGGGCTGTTTGCCGAGGGCGAGCCGAACCGCCCGGCACCGGGGGAGGCGCGGCTGCCGGCGGGGGAGTATTCGGTCTGGCTGAACATCACCGAGGAGAGCTTCCACGATAATCTGGGCACCGGGGTTTCCGGCGGCGGGTTCTGGGCCCAGGTCTTGGAGACCAATCTGAGGTTCACGGTGGTGCCCGGCGGGGCCGTTGGCCGTTGGCCTTTCGCGTAGGTCGGGCTTTCCACTCAGATG
>CAYRFY010000186.1:0-12381 GCA_964423635.1 uncultured Armatimonadia bacterium
GCATGCTGTTCATGCAGGGACGGCAGTTCTATGACTTGCTCAAGGAGTTCTCCGAGCACTCGGCCTTCCGCCGGTGTGTGCCGCTGAGCGAACGCCAGGTGGCTGAGCAGTACGATGTGGAGCTGGCGCTGCGCTTCATCGTCCTGCGGCGCGCGGAGCCGGACGACCTCAAGGGAGTGGACATCGCGGACTACCTCACGAAGCGCATGTCAGAGCTTGCGGCGGACCCGGAGTTCGACTACGAGGCGGAGCGCCAACTGTTCGAGTGCGTGTTCACCACGCTCGCTGAGGCGGCTGAGGAGAACTGCTTCCGCAAGTGGGACCCAGCCAAACAGAGCTTCCAGGGCGCGTTCAGCGTGAGCGCCTACGAACTGGTCTCGACAGGAATGGCGGCCCATTGCGAGGGCGGGACCTACCACGGAGACCCCACTTCCATCGTCGACAAGATCAAGAGCTTCTGGTCTGATGACGAGTACAGACAGAACACGGGCTCTGGCGTCCGCGCCTCAACGCGACTGCCCGTCGTGGTCAAGCTGGGCAGGCAACTCTTCGGGGATTGACATGGACATCAGGACCTACGATGACCTGGCCCACGTGCTCGAGAGGGACCTGCGGTGGCGTCGTAGTGAGATAGCGGTAGTCAACAGTCGGTTGCGGGCGACCGCCTCCGGCTTCGAGCGCAACGCGCTGCTGCGCGCCGGTGTCGCACTCCTGTATGCGCACTGGGAGGGCTTCATCAAGCACGCAGCCCGGGCCTACCTGGAACTGGTGGCCTCGCGTACGAAGCGGGGCCGTCTGGGCTACGCTGCACTGGCCGCCCCCTTCGTCGGCCTGGCGCTGCACAGACGGCTCAGGGCATCTCAGGTTCAGGCGACACCGGCCCTGCTCGCGGAGGCCTCCCGCGTTCTGCTGAAGCCGTCGGGCGAGCGGGCGTCGGTCCCAACTGAGGGTGTCGTGACGGCCCGGTCGAACCTCCGCTTCGGCGTCCTGGAGGAGCTACTCACAAACATCGGCATAGACCCCACGCCGTACAAGACCAAAGAGGTGCTCATCAACGAGTCCCTGGTAGACAGGAGAAACAACATCGCTCACGGTGAGTACTGCCCGCTCGAGCCCGAGGATTTCGACGAGTTGCGAAGAGAGGTCCTCGACATGCTGACTGACTTGTCCAACAGGATACAGAACGCCGCTCTCGGCGAGGAGTACCTGGCGACCGGCGCCCCGCCCGCCGTGCCCTAACCCTTATCCCACCATCCCTCGCTCCCGCAGCGTCTTGTGCGATACCAGCACCACATCGCCGTTCGCTGCGGGGACCTGCCTGGCCACCTCGTCGCACTTGACCTTCAGCAGGTACCAGACCTTGTCCCCCTCCTCCCCGAGCTCCGTGACCGTTTCGAAGTTCGCATGCCCCTTGGAGATCACCATGTCTGCTTTGAGGAACTCCTCTTTCGCCGCCCGGCTCACGTGCTCCCACGGGAAGCCGAAGTAATTGCTCCCCGTGTCGATCACTCGGCACACCTCTGTGATCCCCACCTGCTCGGCGTCCGCGAGCAGGGCGTCATTGACGATGGGTCCCGCCTTCACCACGAAGGTCACCCGATCTGGCCCCAGAGCCTCGATCAGCAGGCGGTCGAAGACGATCTCCCCTGCATTGTCCCCCAGGTACAGGATCGACTGTGCCGCCTCGGCCGCCGCCCGGAAGCCGTCCAGCTCCGCCACGTCGAAGCCCCGCTCGATCTGCCTCACGATATCTGTCGTGAGGTCATACTCCTTGGCGATGGCAAGATCGATGATATTGCCCGCCACGGCCAGAAGCAATGCGTCCAGAAGCGGGTCCGCCGAATCCGCCAGCCTCTTCGAAAGCTCCGGGTACAGCGCCATGGCGCCCTCGTTGGAGAGCCTCTTGGCCTCGGCGTAAGGGTCCTGCACGCCTGTCAGCTCCCGGCAGACCTCGAAAGCGACCTGCGAATGCTCGCCGGGGGTCTTGTCCAGCTCGATGCCCGTATAGCGCCGCATCACCTCATCGAGGATCTCCCGCTGCAGCCGCTCGTCCGAGGTGCACTTGATTGCGGTGTTATACGCCTGGAAGAGCATGCAGGGGATGCATGCATTGGTAGCTTTCATGGATATTTCCCTGTACAGCAATCGGGGTAGCACGCCGAGGGGGGAGTATAACATGCGCGGAAAGGGAGAGGAAGAGAACGGCGGAGAACGGAGACGGCTGACCACAGAGACCCGGAGAACGGCGGAGAACGGCGACGGCAGTCGTGATGCCATTATCCGCTGTTATCCGCCGTTACCCTGTCCATCCTGTTATCCCGTCGTTGGTGTGCCGTTATCCGCCGTTATCCACCGTTATCCCGTCCATCCTGTTATCCAGTCGTTGGTGTGCCGTGATCCGCTGTTATCCGCTGTTATCCGCCGTTATCCTGTCCATCCTGTTATCTAGTCGTTGTCGTCCGCCGGCCACTGGTACACGTGCACCGCGTAGGGGCCGAAGGTGTCCTGGAAGCCCTCTGCGTCGGCCTGGAGCATGCGGCTCTCGAAGGGCAGGTTCAGTGCCTTGCCCTGTGCCGCGGCGATGCGGGCGGTCACCTCGGCCTTCGAGGAGTTGGCGGCGAGGAGCGTGCATTGCCCCTCGTGCACCTTGAGCAGGAGACTGATGCTGGGATGGCCCTGCGCGTCACTCTCGGGCCCCCGGATGACCCGGGCCGGGGGCGGCTGTGGACCGGTGCGCTCGGTGAGGGCGTCCTGCAACTGCGACAGCTCCCCGGCCAAAGCGCAGATGTTCCCCCACACTTCCGGGTTGTCCGTGACCCCGTGGTTGTCGCCGTGGCCGCCGTAGGTATACCAGGTCATGCCGTGGGCGCCGTGGATGATGGAGAGGTAGCTCATGGCCCACAGCTCTTCCTTCGTGGGCCAGCGGGGCCAGCCCCAGCCCTGGAAATACTGGACGATGGCCCAGATCGTCCTGGGGCCGGCGTCGGCGGCGGCGATGTCCCGCGTCACGGACTGCATGTCGGTGATGATCTGCGGCACCCCGCGGTCTGTGTCATCGCGGATCGGGTACAGCTCGGGGAGGAAGCCGTCGGTGGACCGCACGTAGTCGGTGTAGCGCGAGGGCGAGCCCTGCGGCGCCTCGGGCGCCGGGGCTCCGACGGCGTCGGCCTGCACCGTGATGTGCGCCGGGTCGACATCGCGGATGGCACGATGCACCCTGCCAAGCTCCTGTGGCCCTACGTGGCTGGAGGTATCGTCGGCCAGGTACCAGGCCAGCAGGGCGGGCTGAGCTTCCTCGCGGACCACGTCATAGAGCACCTCATCCACCCCCATGCAGTTGGCGCCACCGTTGGAGGCGATGTAGAGCTTGATGCCGTGACGCTGGGCGGCGGCGCAGAACTCGGAGAAGTCCGCGCCGCGGCCGCTGTTGTAGGTGTGGGCGAGGTTGAAGCCCGCGGCCTGGAGGTCGGAGAAGGCCCTGTCGAAGCTGTTGCCATTGGAGTCCTTCTTCCACACCGCGTACAGGCCGATGGGGAAGAAGGGCTCTTCATCGATGAGGACCATGCCGTCATCGCGCAGGGCGACGAGGTTCTCAGTCCGCGGCTCGCGGATCAGAAGGTACCAGTCCTCGGAGAGCACATTGCCGGCGAGGTCCACGGCCTCGACGGTCATCTTGTGCAGATTCGGGCCGGCGTCTGCCGTCGCGACCTCGGGTCGCGGGCCGTCGAGCTTCACCTCGGTGATATCCAGGAAGGCGCCGTCGATGATATTGGGGGTATCGAAGCCGAAGCGGATGGCGGCGTGGGTCGCGCCTTCGGGCGCCATGAGCTCGAAGGTGTGCTGTCGCCATTCCGGAGCCGCGGGTCCCAGATCGATCCTGCCCCGCTCCCCGACGCTACGACCCTCCGCATCCTGCCAGATGACTCCGCCGCTGTAGGTGCCCTCCCCGTCCATGACTCCGCTGAGGTCCATGGGATGTCGGGTCCAGAAGGACAGGCTATATTGCTCGCCCGCCTGAATGGGGATGGGCGTGGAGGTCAGGGCGAAGGCGGTGTCGGTCTCCCCCGCCTCGCGGGTGATGCGATAGCCGAGTGGGGAGTCGGGGAGGCGTTGGGCGGTCCGCTGGATGCTCAGGGCCTGCTGGTGATTGCTCACCCGCCAGCGCTGGGCCACCGGGGGCTCCAGGGGGCGCTCAGGCCGGTACTCATAGCGGTCCTCTTCAATCGTGCAGCTCGCCGTGATGTCCAGCCCGTCCAGCCTGATGCGCACACTCTCCGGCTGAAGGCCGGTCTCGTCGAGGAGGGCGAACCAGATGGGCGCGGCCGCATCCGCGGTGCGGGTGGGGCTGCGCCGGGCGATCCGCGGAGCCTCCACATCGGGCCCGGCCCAGGGACCGTCCTGAGCGCCGGCGATCTCGACGCGCGAGAGCGACGGTGTGCGCTGCGCATTGTCGGTGGAAAGCGTGCACGAGTACCGGACCCAGGGCCTTCCGCCGTGGATCGGTGCCAGAGGCCCCGGCGCGGTGTAGTAGGTGTCCGGTCCGCCGTCGGGCCCGAAGAAAGGCGACCAGACGTCGGGCCGCCCGTCCCGGTCCGAAGCGCTGGCTACCTGCAGTTTCACCACGGTGCCCGGAGGCGTGTCGGCCTCGAGCTCCACCTCGCCCCTGGTGGCCCGGAGGGGCCGCGAGACGAAATGGCCCTCGGCCACGTACTGTGGCGGGTCCTGGGGCTGCTGCAGGAGGATATCCCGGAGTGCCAGGAACTCGCCGTCGGCGAGATTGGGATGGTCGAACCCGAGGCGGATCACGGCTCTCACCGCATCCCGCGGCACGGTCCCCTCCACGAGCACCGGCCGCCACGTAGGGGCTGCGGCCCCAAAGCCGAAGGGGATACCATCAATGGCCTCGCCCCCGGCGTCGAGCCAGTCGACGCGGGTGAGGTAATGCCCCTTGTGGCCGGCCAGTCGGGACAGGTCGCGGTTGGCCCGATACGACAAGGAGAGCGAGAAGGGCCGTCCGGCGGTCACGTCCACCGGGGCGGAGCGGAGCTCGAAGGCGGTGTCCCCCTGCGCGCCCTCATTGCTGACCAGCAGATGTGGGTCCAGTGCGTCCTCGCCGCACTCCGCGGTCAGCTTGGCCTCGTAGCTATCAAACTCCCAGCCCTCCATACCTGCGGAGAAGTCTGAGCGGAAGACCTCGGCCCACCGTGGGGCCAGTTGGATCCTCCCCTCGACCGCCGCCACGTCCGTGCCCGTGCAGTACAGGACGGGCGCGGCCATGGCGCAGGCGGAGAGCGAGAGCAGCGCGATCGCGGTGTGGAAAGGCCCCATGGTTTCCAGCTCCCTTGGTGGCTACGGAGACGAGAGGAATGCGAGAAACACTTCGACAGGAAGCCGCCCGGGGCCTCCCCCGGTGGAGCCTGTATGGAGGATTGCGGTTTGAGGTTCTTCTAACTTGACATCCGGCGGATCGGCAATAGGCCTCTGGCGCCACTGCCCGAGAGCGCTGGCGAACCTGTGCACTCGAGCCTGAACCGTGCCGGCACTCAGCGGCCATCCCAACTGCTGCCCCACGTCCTCCGCGATGTGCCGGAACCCCTCCTCGGCTCTAGAAGCGCGGCCGAAAAGCCCGCGTTCGCCGAGAGTGTCATTCTGAGAGCGTCCGCTCCCGGTAAGGGCAGCTCGAAGAATCCCCTGGCATTCAAAGGCATTCTTAGCTATCCCGCTAGTCTGCGTCTAGCGCCCCGTGCCGCCCTCCATTTCACATCTCCCGGCGGCTCGCGGAGCCGCTTGCCGGGAGAGTCTGGCGATCCCCCTGAGCGGGATCGCTTGTGGGTGAGGGGAAGCCCACCGCACCGACGACGAGAACTGGCCGTGGTCGTCAGGTCCGAAGGACCGCGCGGCTCCGCGCAGCGGCGTCACACAGCCAGGGGCGCGAGCCCCTGGAATACGGGCGCCCACCACGTTTCGCGCCCGAAGGGCGCTGGGCTCCGCGCAGCGGGGCCACTGCGCTGGGCACGTACGAGGTCTGTCGCCGGGCGACGCCGCTGCGCGGCGTCAACGGTCCTCCGGACCGGACGGCCGGACGGGCTCAAGCTCGGCATGTATCTGGCGTGGTCCGGGGGCCGCCCGCTAGCCGTTCTGCCGCGTGCCGTTTGGCCCCGCCAGGCGGGAGCTACCGGGACCGCACGACACAGGGCGCACGGTCGCCCCCATCCGCCGGACTGCGCTGAACACATACTCGGGAGCGGACGCTCTCAGGATGACACTCTCGGGGAACGCGGGCTTTTCGGCCGCGCTTATGGACTTCCGTACAGGCTCCAATCGCCGCGCCGCCGAGCGGCGGCTAGCGCCGGTGCTCCTCGCCCTGCGCCACCGTGCCAATTCGGTTGGGAGGCCAAAACCGGAAGCATAACTTGCCCCGAATGGCCTCCACCGGCACGAAGGGCGCCTTCTCCGTGCTCCGCCGGTCCTCCGAGATGCGCTCCCACAGGTGGGAATCATTGGAGTTGTTGCGGTTGTCGCCGAAGACCACCACATGCCCCTCGGGGACGACAACTCCCTCCGGTCGCCCCGCGGCCGGAACCGTCTCGCCTTCGGGCTCGCCGCCCTCTGTGGAGAGGTTTTCTTCCTCCGCGGTGGCCCCCGGGGTCTGGACCCGCCCCGCAGACGGCGGCTCGCCGCGCTGCTCTTCATCCCCCGGCTGTGGCCGGGGCCACTCGTACCGCGGTGGCTCCATGATGTAGGGCTCGTCCACAGGCTCGCCGTTGCGGTACAGCTTCCCGTCTCGGACGTAGAGCCGGTCACCGGCGACGCCCACCACACGCTTGACGAAGACGGTGGGCTTGGGGCCCGGCGCCACCCACTCCGGGGCCTGGAACATGATGATCTCGCCATTGCGGGGCGGACGCAGGTGGCGCACCAGCTTGTTGGACGAGATCCGGTCGCCGATCTCGATGGTCGGCTCCATGGAGCCGGAGGGGACAAAGAAGGCCTCTACCAGGAAGGGTCGGCCGACGCCCAGCATGAGCCCCTGGGGGATGAGAAAGGCCACCACGGCCAGGGGCCAGAAGCGCCGTACCCGCCGGGCGCCGGTCCGCACCACCTCGGTGCCCCCCAGCAAGTCGTGAACCGCTCGCCGATCCGGGCTCAGGGCCACGCGCAGGGGGTCAATGAGGGCCACCAGGCCGCCCACCGACAGGCCCACCACCGTGGCGGGCACCACGGGAAACCCACCGACCGAGGCCAGCCACCAGAAGAGGATACCCAGGTAGACATATGAAAAGTCGAACAACGCCTCACCCAGTGTTCTGCGCAACACGTGACCTGCGTCGGGGAGGGCCCCGTCCGGCATCTGCACGCGGATGGCCGCCACCCTCTTCCCCACGGTCTGTCCCCGGCGGCGGGTCAGCTCGTACACATATACATACCACAGCACCGAGCAAAGCACATAGCCCGCCGCCAGGACCCAGGGAGGCAGTCCCAGAGCGTTGAGATAGGCGGTCGCCGCGAGGGCGGCGATCTCCACTACTCCCAGCAGACAGTGGTCGATGAGCTTGGCGCCCACGCGAAGCCCAAAGCCGGCCTGAACCGGCTCCTGAGCCGGGGCGGATACCGCGACGGACATGGGAACCTCCGGGTGGTGCGGGGGGTGATCGGCCCGGCCTACGCGAGGACGATACGCCGGGGGTTGCTCGCGGCCCAGTCGGTGAGCCGCGCGTCCAACTCAGACATCTGTGCCGCCCACGCCGGATGCCCGGCGAGGTTCGTCTGCTCGCCGGGGTCCTGCGCCGGCACGTACAGCTCCTGCCGGGGCAGGGCGTTGAAGTAATCCACATACGCCCTGCCGTCCCCAGGACGCTCCGCCCGCCACGGCGGCGCGCAGAGAGAGGAGTAATCCCGGAAGGGCTGCTCCGCGCGATAGGTGACGTTCCCGCGCCGAATGTACTTGAGCGCCGGAGTGCAGACGGCAGTCTCCGGGGTGCGCCAGTGCTCGCCGTCCTTGCACACCCCACCCGTGCAGAACAACGCTTCGTGCAGCTCTTCGGCCTCCCCTCGCAGGACAGGTAGCCACGACGACCCGTCCATGCCCGCGGGTGCGTGAACCCCCAGCAGGTCCAGCACCGAAGGCATCAGGTCGATGTGTCCCACCAACGCGTCCTGTACGGTGCCGCGCGGCAACCCCATTCCCGCGGGAGCCTTGAGGATGAGCGGCACATGCACCGTGGTCTGGTATGGCTCGCGGTGCTCGAAGGGAGCGTTGTGCTCCTGGAGGTCCTCACCGTGGTCGGCGGTAACGATGACGGCCGTCTCGTCGTAGACGCCCTCCTCCCGCAGCAGGGCCAGGACGTGACCGATGGCATTGTCCACATAGGACAGCTCACCATCGTATAGGTCGATCCTGTGTCGGCTTGTTCCATCGAGGCGGTCGTTGCGGCCCCAGGCGGGACGGAACTCGCGGTCCGCCACTGTCAATAGCGGCGGCTGCGGTCCGCCGGCGTGCAGGCTCCGGTAAGGCTCGGGCTGGTTATAGGCCTGGTGGGGGTCCCAGTAGTGCACGAAGCAGAACCACGGCCGCCGGGCCGCGTTGGCCCGCAGCCAGGGCAAGAGCCGGGCGTTGATGTCTTCGGCCAGTACCTGCGAGCAGTGCTGCCCGTCCCGGGCGGGAGTGTTCACATACCAGTCGAAGCCCCTGGCGAACCAGGCCGGACGGCAGCCGAAATCCAGGAGGTTGTCGAAGGCCGCCGTGAGCCATCCAGCCTGCCGCAGGACCTGGGCGAGCACCGGCGTCTCGTCGCTCAGCCTCTGATCGGGCTCATCCGGGTGTCCCCACAGGGTGCCCACGATGTCGTGCGTCGTGGGGTACTGCCCGGTGATGAGGGTGGTGAAGCTCGGCATCGTGTGGGCGGTGTTGGTCAGACACCGTTTGAAGAGGATTCCGTCCCGGGCCAGGAGGTCAAGGTGCGGGCTGGTCTCGCGCCCGTAGCCGTAGCAACTCAGGTGGTCGGCGCGCTGTGTATCGATCACGACGAGCAGCACGTTCATGAGGTTCCTCCGCAGATGGTGCACCGGTGCTGCACGCACCATTCACCACAGGGAGCGGGGAGACCTCGGACAGGACCGGGTCGGCGGTGCGGGAGGGGGCGAGCGGCGTGCCTGGCTCTACCGCTCACCCAGCAGGAGGGCCAGGCCGGCGGGGGAGGCCAGGAGCCCCTCCGACTCATGCCCCACACCAGGGACAATGACCAGCTCGTGGCGCTGCTCGATATCGGGGCCGAAGGTGTGGCGGAGGTAGTTTTGGTACACAATGCCGCGATCCAGTCGGTTCTCACCCTGCAGCATGGCCGCGGGGCCGCGGGCCAGATAGCGACCGCGCGGGTCGTTGTCGCGTTCACCGACGAGGTAGGTGACACGCCGAAGCGGGTATTGCCCGGCGATGGCCTCGGCGCCGACCCGGGCCACGTAGGGGTATCTGTCCAGATGCTGCAGGCCGTAGCCATAGTCGTCGTAGGTGACAAGTCCCAGAGGGGCGGAGAGCCGGACGGCGACCGGGGCGAAGCTGTCGGTAGAGCCGGGGACGCGACGCTCGCGGGTGAAATACAGGTAGGAGGAGGGTGCTGCGGCCACATAGCTGATGGCAATCCCGGCCGGCCGCAGGACCTTGTCCTCGCCCCCACCGGCGGCGGCATAGCGGTTCACGAACTGCCCGCCCGCCGAGTGCCCCAGGAGGACCACCTCCCGCAGGTCTGGGAAGACCCGTCGATCGGCCAGCTCGCGCAGGAGGCCGTCGATGACCTCGAAGGAGCTCACCGAGCGGCCGAACTTGTCGGCCACGGACTGCCCGCCCCAGGACCAGTCGGACCAGCAGGGCACGGTCGGCTCAAGGCGGTGAGCCACCACATCCTCGGGCTCCAGAAACTGCGGCGCCAAGAGCAGCGTCCGAGCGCCGCCATCGCCGTGCCGGCCGATGAGCCGCCGCACCTGAGCGAAGTACCTGTCGGCATCGCGGTTGATCCCATGGATCAGCACAATGGCCCGGGAAGTCCGCGCGGGCGCGGCGGCATTGCGGCTGCACGGCACTTCGTAGCGGCACGCACCGCGACGTGTCTCCAGCCGATCCGGACAGACGGTGCGCACCGCCGCGGCGGCGGCTGCGGCGCTCAGAACGACCAGAAGCAGGGCGAGACCAAGACCTCGCGCGGCGAAACCGAAGGCGCGAGTGGATGAAGCCGGCATGGCAAGAACCTCTGACAGACCGACATGCAATCGGAGGACGGCCTATCCTTCCGGCGGATAGGTCAGCGCGTACTCATACTCCCTTTGCAGGTCAATATCATAGCCCAACTCGGGCGCGCAGTCACCCACTCCCACCGCTTTGCAGTCCAGCACCTGCTCCACTCGGGCGATGATCTGCGGCACCGTGAGGCAGTTGAGCAGGTACCGCAGCAGTAGTCCGAGACCCAGGACACCCGCCATGGCGAATGGGCTCTTGCGGGCCTCGAAGACGCGCTCGATCGATGGCCTGATGCGCACCAACGTCTCGGGCTTCACCAGCGCGGTTCCGCCGATCATCCACCGACCGTCCCTGAGCCGCGTGAACTGACGGGGTGTCCCGGGGAAACGCTCCATGAAGTCCGCGCGCTCGATGACCGGGATAGCGACATCGGCCTCCGGCGGCGCGGCATCCAGCAACGTCTTGAGCCCCGCTGCCGTGAGGTACGGCAGGTCCGTGGTCATCACCAGCAACCGACCGGGCAATCGACCGTTCCCGTCTTCTCGGAGCCAGTCGATACCCCGGAAGATGTTCTCCGGCCCCGAGGCACCCTCGGCCAGGACGGTATCCACCAGCCCCTCCGGCAGGGCCTGTGCCACCTCCGGGGGGCCGATGACCACGATCCGGCCGCCGTACTCCAGGTCCCTGATGGCGCCGATGTCACGCTCCAGCAGGGTGCGACCGCCCAGCCTGATGAGCGCCTTGACCTCGGCGCCGGCGAGCCCGGCGAAGTCCTTCTCGATGCGACCACCGGCCGGCAGGATAGCGTCCAGTCGGGGCGACTGGGACATGACCCTCTTGCGCTCCCCTCGCGGCAACTGCGCCCACGGAGTTCCACCCGCCCGTTCCTACGCGCCATGGATCGGTATTTGGACGCCGAGGGGTCGTAATCCTGCTCCGGACGGGAAACAGGGGGAGCCATCCCCGGGCCCTTACTCGCTCCCTCCGCGCTGCCTGATGAGCCTGGCCAGCTCGTAGTTGCCGTACATTTCGGCGACGGCGAGTGGCGTGAGCCCCGGCTCGCTATTGGTCATCCTGGCGCTCGGCGCCGCCCCGGCATCCAGGAGCAGGGCCGCCAGACGCCCCGAGCCCTTTTGAGCCGCCTCGTGCAGCGGCGTCCAGCCGTACCAGGCCTGGGCGTTCACGTCGGCTCCTTTCTCCAGCAACAGAGCCACGGTGTCCGGATTGCCGCGATGCACCGCCCAGTGCAGGGGCGTGTCCCCGTCGTGGCAGACGGCGGACACCCGTCTGTCCCCTGCCTTCAGAGCAAAGGTCAGCGGCACCTTGACCTCCTCACCGCAGACGGGGCTGATTGCTCGGGCGTCACGACCGCCGGGATAGCGCTTCCAGGCCAGGGGATCGATCCGGGTGAACTCGGCCGCGCCCAGATGCGGCGAAGGCTCCGCTCCGCGCTCCAGCAGCAGCGCGATGGCCTTGCGGTCGTTGGCCGCGATCGTGAGGTGCAGCGGAGTGACGCCGTACCGGCCGGGCGCGTTGATGTCCGCGCCATCGTCGAGCAGGGCAATAGCGACTTCGGGCTTCCCCGCCGCGAGGGCGTAATGCAGGGCGGTGAACCCGTCATCGTCTCGCAGATCGATGGACACACCCTCGCAGACCTCCGCGAGAACGGCGGCCACGTCGCCCGAGGCCGCGGCCTCATGGATCGGCTGCATCCCGTGGGCAAATGTGGGAAGTGTCGACTGTAGGAGCAATAGGACGACGCCTACGTTCATTACCAATGCCTCCGGATACCCCTGTATACTGGTTGTGTTCGGCGGCGGCCCGGGCCCCACACTCGTCGCTTCGGCCGGGGCTTGGACCGTCGCAAATCGGCTGTTGACTCTCCCCTCGCGGGAGGGTCTATGGTGTCTGTCGCAAGCTTGCGAAACACTGTCGCGTACCGCCGGAGGCCGCCATGCTCAAGATCGGTGACTTCTCCAAGCTCAGCCGGGTGACGGTGAAGGCCCTCAGGCATTATGAGCGCCTGGGGCTCCTGAAGCCGGCCCACGTGGACCGGGGGACGGGCTACCGGTACTACTCGGCCGACCAGCTCCCGAGCCTCAACCGCATCCTCGCCCTCAAGGACCTCGGGCTCGCTCTGGAAGAGATCG
>CAYRFY010000187.1:0-4316 GCA_964423635.1 uncultured Armatimonadia bacterium
TCACGCCCGACGCATGGGCAAGGTGGACTCGGGAGCGAACAAGTCCGTCTATGATGCTCTCGCGGCCACCACCGACGACACAAAGGGTGTGGACGAGTTGCTGCCGCTGTCGCTGGGCGTCGGTGAGCTCAACATTACAGCCATGGCGCTTCTGGACGCCGGGCACGTGGAGTACCTGGGGACCCCGGAGCCGGCCCCGGTCTATCTGGGCACCAAGGCGGGCCCGGGCATCCTGATCTCCGGCCACGACATGACCGATCTGCTGGAGCTTCTGAAGCAGACCGAGGGCACCGGGATCAACGTCTACACCCACGGCGAGATGCTGCCTGCCTTCATGTACCCGGAGCTGCGCAAGTACCCGCATCTGGTGGGGAACTACGGCGGCGCGTGGCAGAACCAGCGCTCGGAGTTCGACGCCTTCCCCGGACCGATCATCATGACCACCAACTGCATCCAGAGGCCGAAGGAGAGCTACCAGGACCGCATCTTCACCCTCGGCATGGTGGGGTGGCCGGGAGTCAAGCACCTGGGCGAGAGCCAGGACTTCTCCGAGGTCATCAAGCTGGCCAAGGAGCTCCCGCCGCTTGATCAGACCGAGGGCAAGACGATCCTCACCGGCTTCCATCACGCGCCGGTGATCGCCATCGCGGACAAGGTCCTGGATGCGGTGAAGGCCGGGAAGATCAAGCACTTCTTCCTCATCGGCGGCTGCGACGGGGCGCGTCCGGGCCGTGACTACTACACCGAGTTCGCCGAGAAGGCCCCACAGGACAGCGTGATCCTCACACTGGCCTGCGGCAAGTTCCGCTTCAACAAGCTGGACTTCGGCGAGATCGACGGCATTCCGCGCCTGCTGGACGTAGGCCAGTGCAACAACGCCTACTCGGCGGTACAGATCGCCACAGCCCTTGCCGGGGCGCTGAACGTGGGGGTCAACGATCTGCCGCTGTCGCTGATCGTGTCGTGGTACGAGCAGAAGGCCGTGGCGATCCTGCTGAGCCTGCTGCACCTGGGCATCCGCAATATCCGCCTCGGGCCGACGCTGCCGGCCTTCGTCACGCCCAATATCCTCAACGTCCTGGTGGAGAAGTTCGCCATCAAGCCGATCGCGGACGTCGACACCGACCTGGCGGCCTGCCTCGCCGGAGAGAGCTAGATGTCTATATAGGCGCACTTCTTGACGTTTGAGGCAAGTTCCGGGGCCGCAATCCCGCAGTTCGTGAGCTTCCCGCTCTGCGGGATCGCGGCCCGGCCGTGGCACCGACCCGAGGCGAATCTTCCGTGTGGATGGGGGCGCCATTCCCGCGCGGCACGCCGATTGCCGGTATCGGTGCCGAAGGGGGCATGAGCATGGATAGCCAGTCTCGGACGGAAGTACTCGATTTCATCTCCGAGCCCGAGTCGGTGGCCGCTACCGGCTGCACGCTGGGGTTCCTCACCGATCTGACTCTCAAAACGATCCACCTGTTCGGCGAATCCACGGCCCAGAAGATCTGCTCCGAGGTGCGCCTGCCCTTCACCCATGTGATGGACCAGGTCTTCGACTACCTCAAGCGCGAGGGCCTGGCGATGGTCACGGGCGGCCAGGGCTTCAGCGAGCAGAGCTTTCGCTATGTGCTCACCGCCAAGGGCGCCGAGCGCGCGCAGGAGGCGGTGGCTCGCTCCCACTACGTGGGACCGGCTCCGGTGCCTCTTGCGGTCTACAACCAGGTGGTCCGGGCGCTCACCATCGATGACGTCAAGGTGACTCCGGCGTCGATCAAAGCCAGCTTCGCCCATCTGGTGCTCAATGACGTGACCCTCGGCCGCGTCGGGCCGGCCATTAACTCCGGCCATTCCGTGTTCATCTACGGCCCGCCGGGAAGCGGGAAGAGCACCATCGCCGAGGCCAGCTCGCGCCTGCTCACCGGCCATGTCCTCGTTCCCTATGCCATCGATGCCGGAGGCCACATCATCCGTGTCTATGACCCGCAGAATCACCAGGCGGTGCCCGATGACGAGCCCGCCGCCGGGGCGCTGGTCACGCCCCCCGAAGGCAAGTGGGACCAGCGCTGGGTGCGCTGCCGCAGGCCGATGGTGGTAACCGGGGGCGAGATGACACTGGCCGACTTGGACCTGATCTACGAGGAGACGGCCAAGTACTACGAGGCCCCCCTGCAGGTTAAGGCCAATGGCGGCATGTTGGTCATCGACGACTTCGGACGCCAGCAGGTGAGGCCCTTCGACCTGCTCAATCGCTGGATGGTGCCGCTGGAGCGGCGGGTGGACTTCTTCACACTTCACACGGGGATGAAGATCGAGGTCACCTTCGACATGCTCCTGGTGTTCTCCACCAACCTGGCTCCCAAGGACCTGGTGGACGAGGCCTTCCTGCGCCGCATTCGGCACAAGGTCTATGTCGGCAACCCCACATCGGAGCAGTTCCGCCTGGTGCTGCAGCGTGTCTGTGAGGCCCGCGGGGTGCAGTACACCGAGCACGGCTGCAAGTACCTGATCGACGAGCACTACATCAAGGCCGGCCGCGAGATGCGCGGGGTCCACCCGCGTGACCTGGTGGAGCAGCTCATAGACATCGCCAGGTACAACGATCAGGAGCCCGCACTATCCAGGGAGCTAATCGACGAGGCCTGCAACTCGTACTTCGTGGAGATGTAGCCTCGATCGAACACACGACACGGCCCGGCCCGCGGAAGCAGGCCGGGCCACGCTGGTTCTTCGGGACGCTGCACGGCCCGGCTGCGCTCAGGAACGCTCTGGACGGCGGGCCTCGGCGATCTGCTGCGCCCGGGGCTCCTGGAGCCTGGTGGTGCTGACAATCGCGAGCAGGGCGCACACCGCCGCACCTGCAAACACCGGCATGTAGCCCACGGTGGGCACCATTGCCCCCACTGCGATCGGGGCCAGACCCAGGGGCAGCAGGAACGCATTGCCGAACCCGATGTACGAGGGGCGCTTGGCCGCCGGAGCGATGTCCAGCATGTAATTGAACTCGCCCATTTCGCGCCCCGGCGCCATGCACCCCAGACCCACGAACGCCAGGCCCAGCAGGGCCACGGGCAAGCTCTCCCATCCCCCCGCATCCGTAGGACCGGAGAGCGCCGCGAAAGCCGCGAGCGCGGCGACGATGAAGGTCGCCAGCGTGCACCAGTTGGCCACCACAATCACCGCGCGGTTGCCCAGCCGGTCGCTGATTCTGCCGAACACCAGGGAAGCTACGATCTCACTGACCGTGCGCACCGTGATGAACAGGGCGGCCCAGCGGGCCTCGAGACCCAGGACGCGACTGCCGAAGATGATGAAGAAGGGGGGGGCGGCGCAGGCCAGCCCACTTAGGAAACGCTGCCACAGCAGGCGGCGGTAGTTGCCATCACGCCTCACGATCCGCAGGCCGCGGGCGAAATGCTGCCTCATGGTCAGACGGCGAGTGGCCGCGTGCGGTGGGGGCTCCTTGACGAAGGAGAACACCGTCCAGGCCAGTCCCCAGGCGATAGTGCTGAACAAAAACAGCATGCCGTAGTTGGCGGGAAAGCCGTAGCCTGAGCCGGGCCGCAGATAGTAGTCCACCACCGGAGCGGCCAGGGCGACGGCCAGGATCAGGCCCACGAAGCGTCGCCAGGTCATCAGTCCGCCCCGCCGGTCGCTGGGCACCGAGCGGGCGGTGATGTCGATCCACGCCAACTCCGAGATCCCATTGCCCAGCATGAACACGAACAGCCCCACCAGAACCGCGGCCAAGATCAGCGAAGGGTTCTGCCCCTTGCCCAACAGCAGTGCCCCTGAGATCAGCAGCAGCGCGAATACACGCGCCACCGAGTAGAAGCGGTAGACGGGACGCTTGTTCTCGGTATGATCCAGGGCCCGGGCGGCGAAGACCTGCGTCGCCACGCGCCCCACGTGCTGCACGCTCACCGCCAGGCCCACGGCCCAGTCGGCTCCCGAGAGGCCCAGCACCAGCAGAGACACCACGGTCTCCTGGTCGATGGCTCGGGCGGCCACCATGGACAACGCGCCATTGATGGCGTTGAGCACGAAATTGCGCCGCATCAGCGGCACCGCTAAGTCCGTCCGGTCCTTGACAATCGCTGCCATCCCGACAAGTCCCCTGTACGTCTTGGTAGCTAGATCGGCGGAGCGGCCGTCAGGCCGTCCAAAGGCCGCGTGGGTTGGGTTTTCCAGCCCGTCTCAGCCGGTCCGGAGCACCGGCGTCCGTCCGCGCGGGCCGCTAAGCACTGCGTGTCCTTGCCTGCGGGGAGGCCCGGGGTGGGGTCCCGGCCGTTGCGGTCCGCCGGCCCTACGGCGCCCCCCTCAATCCCCCC
>CAYRFY010000187.1:4416-12356 GCA_964423635.1 uncultured Armatimonadia bacterium
GCCTACGCCTCCGCCGGCCGATCCCTGGGCTCCTCCATCCTGCGATCCAGGACCATGGCCACCAGCGCCAGTGCCGCCGCGCCCAGAAACAGCGGCAGGTACCCGGTCCTGGGCGCCAACCAGCCCACGAGGATCGGCAGCAGGCTCAGCGGCAGCAGGAAGAAGTTCCCGAAGCTCATGTACGAGGGTCTCTTGGCCGCCGGGGCGATATCCAGCATGTAGCTGTACTCGCCCACCTCGCGCCCCGCGGTCATGAGGCCCAGGAAGAGGAAGGCGGCATTGATGAGTACCACCGCCGCCGGGGCCGGCTCCTCCTGCAGCCCGGAGACCTGCTGCGCCAGGGCCGAAAGCGCCGCCAGCGAGAAGGTGACCAGGGTCATCGCGTTGCCGAACCGGATCACGGCACGGTTGCCCATGCGGTCGCTGACTCGGCCCACCAGCACCGAGGCCGCGATCTCGCTGAGCGTCCGCAGCAGGATGAAGCCGGCGGCGGACTTCTCCGGCAGCCCCAGGCCCCGGGTGGCGAAGGCCACAAGGAACGCCGGGACGGCCCAGGCGGCGGTGCTCAGGAGCCTTTGACGCAGGAGACGCCGGTAGGAGCGGTCTCGCCGGACGATGCGCAGGCCGCGGGCGAAATGCTGGCGTAGCGTGAGGCGCCGCCTGGCCGCATGAGCCGGCGGCTCCACGGCGAAGAAGAACGCCAGGTAGGAGGTGCCCAGGAACGCCGTGCCCGCCAGGTACAGCATGCCGTAGTTCGTGGGAAAGGGCAGATGCGTGTCCGGGGCCAGGAAGTGGCCGACCAGCGGGGCCGCCACCAGGGCGGCCAAGATGAGCCCCAGGACACGCCGCCACATGAACATGCCGCCCCGTCGACTGCTGGGCACCGACCTGGCCGCCACATCGCCCCAGGCCAACTCGCTGATCCCATTCCCCACCATCAAGACGAACAGGCAAGACAGCAACACCACAAGAATCGAGATCGGGCTCCGATGCTCCCCGGTGAGCAGGACCACCGTGGCCCCGACGAGGGCCGCGATGCGCGCCACCGAGCCCAGGATGTAGACCGGCATCTTCCGGGGCACCGAATCCAGCGCCCGAGAGATCACCACCTGGGTCATCACGCGGCCGAACTCCTGCACCGCCTGGGCGGCACCCACGGCCCACTCCGCACCCGCCAGCCGCAGCACCAGCAGCGGAATCACGGTGCCTGGATCGGCCGTGCGGTTCCCCAGCATCCACAAAGCGCCGTTGACCACCGAAAGCGCGTAGTTCCGGCGGACCAGCGGCACCGCGATATCGGTACGGTCTCTCTGCGCAGACACCCTCAGCCCCGACCTCGCCGGGTAGGATTGGACCGACGGCGCCCGGTTGCGAGCATGGTCCCGACGCCTTCCCGCAATTGCCGGACCGCCAACGCCGGGCGGCGAGCCAGCATAATGCGCCAAAGGAAGGGCGAGGTCAAGGGGAGAGGTGGTGAAGCGCGAGGGAAGGGCGCAGGCATCATCTGCCCACGTGGCGAACAGCCCGTTCCACATCCGACCGCGGGGGGGGCATGGCATGAACGCTCACGCACCCATGGGTAAGGTCGTACCCGGCTGCCTCGTCTGCCTGCTTTGCGCGACGTCGACCCTCTGGGCACAGCCAGACCGCCAGACATTTATACTCAAGGTGTTCCTCGCCGACTTCCAGGACATCCCGCGTCCAGAGCGCTACACCCGGGAGTACTTCGCGGACCTGTTCTTCTCTCTCGATGGGCCGCGAACGACCCCTGAGGACGGAGTGGTGGCCGGCAGCGTGCGACAGTACTTCCGCAATGTGAGCCAGGGACGCATCGACATCGAGGGGGAGGTGGCGCAGTGGGTGCGTATTCCGCGCCAGATCACGAAGATCCCTCACTGGAAGCGGGGCATGAAGCCGTTCGGGGAGAGCTGGCCGGTGATCGTCGCCGAGACGCTCCGCGCCCACGGGATCGTGGGCGAAGGCTGCGTGGAGAAGCTCCGGTTGGGCGATGGCCGCATGCCGGAACTTCTGGTGTTCCTCAATACGGACTGGGGAATGGGAGGTGTGAACCGAGGCTGGGGGCGCTGCAAGGAAGTCCTGGGAATGATGGGGCTCTCGGAGTTGTGGGACGAGGCGTGGCTGAGCCTGCCCCAGCCCTACAGCAGCTACTCGGCCACGGAGTGGTCCCGAGCGCCCCACTCGGCTAAGGATGGCACCATCGAGGGGCAGCCGCAGGAGTCGGAGATCCGCCTGTTCCCGCTGTCGGTGATGATGCATGAGATGGGCCACCAACTGGCGGGCTGGCCCGACCTGTACGGGCCGGCCTTCGAGCCCTGGGGGGTCTTCGACCTGATGGGGGGGCCTGCGGCGGCGACGCACTTCCCCATGGGCGTCTGCGCCTACCTGCGGGAACGCAGCGGGTGGATGCAGTTCACGGATATGCCACCCGTGAGCGCCCCCGGCCTGACGCTGTGGCCGCTGGAGACTCACTGCGAGGCTCTCGCCTTCGCTCAAGGCCCCGGGCAGGAGCGCATCATCTGCGAGAACCGCCGGTGTCTCAAGTACCCTCGCGATGCGACCGAGCCCCCCGCCGATGAGGGCCCGATACTGCTGTGCTACCGCCTGGATCCCGCCGGACGCCGCCGGGTCATGTACGGCGGAAGTCTCCACGGCAAGATCACCACGATGGTGAGACGCGGGGAGCACTATGGGGAGGTGTGGGGCAAGACGCCGCACACCGACCTCACGGCGCAGAGCACGCCGTCCAGTCACAACTCCCTCGGTGAATTGTGGTGGGAGTTCCGCGGCATCCATCCTGTGGGCGACCGGATGGGTTTCGATGCCCTGTGCCGGGCGACGGACCTGGTGCGCGGCTATACGGAGGCGACCTGGGCCGACGGCTCCGGCGCCGTTATCGAGGCGGGGCACCTGGGCGGGGCGGGCGGCGATGTGTGCATGGTCTCGTGGCCGGGGGCCGACGCGAAGCACGAGAGGGTCCTGCATGTGGGCACAGCCGCCGGCGGGGAAGCCCGGGGGCGCTACCGGCTGCCGGCGCCCGGCCCACACCGGCTGTACCTGACCGCCGGCCTGGGGCGAGACAGCGCCTGCGGCGCGGAGGTCGTGGTGGCCTGTCCGGACGGTGTCGAGAGCAGGCTGGTTCTCCCGGAGGATGGATGGGGCGCGCCGCGAACGCTGATCGCCGATGTGCCGGCGGCGATGACGGAGCTGGAGCTGACCGTCAGACCGGCCGACGCCGTGGGCCCGGCCGCGGTGAGCATCCATCGGGCGTGGTTAGTGCCGATGGCGCCGACGGCCGTGGACCTGCTCGAGGCCGCCGTCGCTTGTGACCCGGAGGAGGTTCGCCTCAAGACGGCCACCACGACGCTGGCAGATTGCTGCACCTACGGCCCGGAAGTGCTGACGCTGCCGCTGGGAGGCGACGCGCCGGCAGGCTGTCGCGCCGAGTGGACCGTCGCGATGCCACAGAGAGGTGGAGTGTTCCGGGCGCTGCTGGGCCTGGGCGCCGACACGCCCGTGGGAGGCGCGGCCACGGTCGGGCTGAAGCTCTCGGCAGCCGAGCGCGAGTGGCCGCTGGTGGCCAACCTCGAACTCAGGGCTTCCGAGGACCGGGCCGACAACTGGCCGGCGGTGCTGGAGGCGCCGATCCCGGCGGAGGCGATGGGGCAGGAGTGCAGGCTGGTACTGGAGGCCGCCGCAGTCAACGGCTCGATCTGCACGCTGGGGGTGCCGTGCTTGCGGGTCTGCGAGGGGTGAGGGGCTAAGGCTACCGGGCTGCTCGCCACCTCGGCGGGCTCTCGCCCACCGCTAGATGACGCCGCTGCGCGGCGCCGGTGGCCCTTCGGGCCGACGGCCTGGGCGCAGCGCCTCCCCCTGTGCCGCCTGGAACGCCGCGAACTCCTCCCTCGTGAAGACGGGATGACGCGCGAAGAACCGCTCTACCTTCATGGCCGCCACTCACTTGCTCGTGATCGCCATAATACATAGGAACTTCATGCATTATGACGTGCGCCGTCAAGCGTTGGCGCATGGCGCATCACGTGAGCACAGCTAGATAGGGGCGCCTGACCTTCTCCACCCGGCCGACCCGCGCGAAGCTAGATGACTCCGCTGTGCGGCGCCGGTGGCCCTTCGGGTCGACGGCCTGGGCGCGGCGCTTCCCCCGTCGTTCCCCAGACAACACGCCTCGTGCTCACTCGCCCGCCCTTCTCGCCCCCTCAGGCGTCAGCACCTGCGCCTCCTTGTCCTGCCGCTCCGTCCTGCAAGGCGCGGTGGTGACCCGTCCGCCCTCCCACTGCGCCCACCACCGATACATCTGGAACCACGTGAGCCATTCCACGGCCTTGTTCGCGGCGTGGTCTCCCTTGTGCCCCACGCGCTCCTGCGGATTGGGCCCATAGCCGCCCAGTGTCTCGTAGCAGCGCTCCCAGGCCTCCAGATAGCTCGGGTCGCCGAAGTACCGGGTGGCGAAGAGCAGCGCCCTGGCGGGATAGTGGACACCGGGCAGGCGGCCGTGGGGATGCCTGGAGCTGGGAGAGCCCGGCTTCGCGCCCGGAGCGCCGACGTTGTCGCCCCAGGCCCACTCGTACGGGAAGTGCCAACCCTCTTCATCCTCCACAATCGTGGTGAGCTGCCAGTCGCAGATGCGCCGGACACACCAGGCGACCTCGGCATCCTCCGGGTGGCGCTCCAGCCAGTCGAGCATGGGCTCGGCGGCCATGAAGTTCATCCACGGCTTGATGACCAGGTTCCCCGAGGCGTGATGTCCGCCGGGGCCGCCCTGATCGCTGTAGGATCCGTCCTCTCTCTGGCAGGCAATGGCGCGCCCGATGGCCTCCCGGGCCCGCTGCCCGTGGCCGCGGTCCGGCAGATAGTCCTCCAGCAAAATCAGCCCGCGGATGTACATGGCGTCCCGGCCGTACGAACGCCGAGGCCAATTGGCATTATCCAGCGCCCAGGAGCACAGCGCCATGTTCTCGGCGGTCTCCCGCAGGTACGGGTCGCCGGTCTCCAGGTACCCCTGGATCAGACCCAGGCTGCGGTTCATCGTCAGGGAGATGGCGCCGAAGGGGTAGCCGTGCATATGCATCATGAAGTGGACGTGGTCGGTGGCCACATCGGCGATGAAGTACGTGTCGCGCAGGGCGGCCTCCCATACGTCCGGCGACGGCCTGCGGTAGAAGTACCGGATGAGATTGTACGGCGTCTCGCCCTCCCAGCCGGACTCGGTGAACTGCCCCTCGGCCGTATAGTGCGCCGCCGCCCGGGGCACCGAGCCATCGGCGAAGGAGCCCCGAAGCTGACTGGTCGCCAACCACTGTCCCGCGGCGTCGATGACCGGGTCGTGCAGGTCCGAGACGGGGAGCATCGGCGAGGGACTCAGCTCGGCGCAAAGGCCGTACCACCAGTAGGGCAGCACAAACCTCTCCACCCGCGGCGGGGCCTGACCCAGGGACAGGCAGCAGCGCACGGTGCGGGCCACGCCCGCGGGGATGCGTCGCTCCTGGGCCCGGCACACGCTGCCGGTGTCCTCCTGCCGCCAGGTGCGGCCGTAGCCGCCCAGCGGGATGTCCACTCCCTCGTAGGCCTGCGCCACCGTAACCCCGTCCTCGGTCCATACCCGCCCGGGGGCCTCGGCGGACGCCAGGGTCCGGCACTCCTCGGTACTGACAACGACGCCGCCGCCCAGGTCCAGCTCCACGGTCTCGCCGACCAGCGGTATCTCCTCACTGGGTGAGCCGGTGCCCCAGAACCCGATGACGGGAACGACCCCCTGCAACTCCTGGCCGTTGTCATCGTACAGATGGTTGTTCACATGCCGCAGCGTGAGGTGGATGACGCCGTTGACAAACAGCAGCGCGTAAACCTCGCACTGGACCCAGTGCTGATGGTGCACCCAGGGGGAGGCGCCGGGGCCCTGGCAGTCCGGGTGTTCATCGGTGAGGCGGATCGCGGAGGCGGAGCCGGAAGCTCGGATCGCGGTGCAGGCCGGGCCCGACCAGAGCGTCTCGCAGCGCACCCACTCCCACCACATGAGTCCCTCGGTCTCGGTGGCCAGCCCCAGGCGCAGACCGATCTGTGCGCCCTCGTAGCGCAGGACAAGCTCATCCACCTCCCAGTGGAGGCGGCCGGCGTAGTTCTTGTCTGCGACGGCGACCTCCCATGTGGGACCCGCCCACTCGCCGGCCGATGCCGCGTGGTCAGCCGCGGCGAGTCCAAGCTCGTCGGGCAGCTCGCCGTGCGAGCAGGCCGTCACCAGCAAGCGCCGCGGGTGCCGGCCGGACGGGTAGGCGGAGGGCATCACGCGTGGCGCCGTAGCGGGCGACGGCTCGTCGCCCTCGAGCAGTCTCTCGGGCCACCAGGCGATGGGTACCGACTGGCCGTCGGCGCCGGTCACCGCCACATCTGCCACCCCCGGCGGGACCGGCAGGGAGAACACCGCGGCCGAAGCGGGTGCGGAGGGCGCCAGGCGCGCAGGGCGTACGCGGGAGAGCGTGAAAGGGTCGGGGAGTGACACGGTATGGCCTCCGGTGAGACTCTGGGGATACAGTGGTGGGGCACCGTCGCGCACAGTTGCCCACCCGGCATCCATGCACCTCCCCGGCCCGGGCGCCGCCAATCAGCACTCTTCGGAGGTCTCCATACGCCGGCGGCGAACGCATAGCGCGTCGACGGCAGAGGACTACGACCCACGGAGGTGGCCTCATGCGATGCCCCGGTGCCCTGACTTGTGCTCTGCTGCTCCTGGGAACGACGCTGGTCGGCGCTCGAGAAGACGATGTCCCGATGCCGGACCTTCAGCAGACGTGGGTGGAGATCGGCGGCGAGGTCTACGGCGCCAGGCCCGACGAGCTGGGCCCCATCGGGGGCGCTGAGGGCTACGGTCCCATTGTGACCGATGGCCACCACAGGGTAAGTACCATCGACGAACTGCTGGAGGCCCTCTCCGCGGCGCAGCCGGGAGAGGTGGTCTTTGTGGACCCCGCGGCAGAGCTGGATTTCACTGCGCTGGTGTATGCCGAGGAGCTGATACTCCAAGTCCCGGAGGGTGTGACGCTGGCGAGCAATAGGGGCCAGGACGGAGCGCCCGGGGCGCTGCTTTGCAGCGACGCCTTCCAGACCCGTCCGCTGCTCCGGGCCGAGGGGCCCAATGTTCGCATCAGCGGCCTGCGCCTGCGCGGCCCGGACCCCAAGACCCGCCTGGATCACCATCACCGGGCCTTCAGCAGCGGCCGGGAGAGCAAGGACGCCGGCTCGTACTACTACAGATTTCCCAACTCCGTCGGGATCGACACCCGGCTCCCGGGCCTGGAGGTGGACAACTGCGAGCTCTCCGGCTGGAGCCACGCCGCCGTGAGCCTTGCCGACGGCATCGACCACTACGTGCACCACTGCTACATCCACCACAATCAGCGCAACGGCCTGGGCTACGGGGTGGCGCTGGGCTATGGGGAACAGGTGCAGGCACTGATCGAGTACAATGTGTTCGACTACAACCGCCACTCCATCGCCGGGACGGGGAAGCCCGGAAACGCCTATGAGGCCCGGCACAATGTGGAGATCGGCCACGCCATCAGCCACTACTTCGACCTCCACGGCGGCTCCGACCGTAACGACGGCACCAACATCGCCGGCGACTGGCTGAGAATCCACCACAACAGCTTCCTCGGCGCCTCGCAGCGTGCCGTGGTCATCCGCGGGGTGCCCATCGAGGGGGCCGACATCAGCCGCAATTGGTTCGCCGCCGAGGAGCCCGGCCCAAAGGTCATTCGCCCCTGGCCGCCGGGGGGAGAGACCCGCGTCCGCTGCGAGGACAACGCCTATGGGATTGAGGCGCCCCGGGTCAAGGACACGCCGGCGCCCTAGCACTACAACCGTACATGCGTTGAGGCGAGAAAACGGCCGTCGGTGGGGCGGGTCCC
>CAYRFY010000188.1:0-12314 GCA_964423635.1 uncultured Armatimonadia bacterium
GCTGGGCGACGCCGCTGCGCGGCGTCAACGGTCCTCCGGACCGGACGGCCGGACGGACTCCAGCTCGGCATGTATCTGGCGTGGTCCGGGTGCCGCCCGCTAACCGTTGTGCCGCGTCCCGTTTGGCCCCGCCAGGCGGGAGCTACCGGGACCGCACGACACAGGGCGCACGGTCGACCCCCGCCGCCGGACTGCGCCAAACACATACCCCGCTATGCGAGATTGACGCTCAGAATGACAGAAACCGGGCCGGCCGGACTTTTCGGCCGGCCCTCTAGCTTCCCGCACGCCCCGTGCCCAAAGAGGAAGGGCCGGGGATGACGTCATCCCCGGCCCTCGCTGGTTTTGGCTTGCCCACGGCGCGCGGATCGGCGTGGCGCGTCTTGCCGGACAACGGGCCGCGGTGGCCAGGCAACGGAACTCCGGAGGCACGGCCGAGAAACCCGGCCGGCCCGGCACATGTCGTTCTGGAGCGCCGGCGTCGCAAGCCCGGGCTTGCGACGCTTGAGCGAGGAATCTTGCCATACCCCGGCGGATTCCTCGAGCTGCTCCCTCCGGAAGCGGAGCCTCTCAGCATGACACTCCCATGCGAATGCGGGCGTCTCGGCCGGACTCCTGGCGAAGCTCCGCGCCAGACCGACGAGGCGCTCGCTGAGGCTCTTGGTAACGGACGACGGCGGTCGTCTCGACCGCCGAGTCGGGCTGGAAACTCAGATTATGCAGGTTTCGGGCAGGCGCCGACTCACGTCGCCTCACCCCCCCAGCCCCCCTCTCCCTTACTCCGCCAAACGGCCGGCGGAGACGGGAGGAGGGGGGAGAACGGCAGTACTTCGACCGTTCCGGATGCGGGAATGGCCAAATGTGGCTCCGGTGCGCCCATGCATAATGTGAGTGGAAAGCCCGACCTACGCGCATGCGAACGGCGAGGACCCGGCCCCAGAACCTGCTTCAGGCGTCAGGAAGCGCCCGAGTAGGCGGCTAGTCCTTCTTCAAGAACGGCATCATCGCCCGCAGACGCGAGCCGACTTCCTCGATCTGAGTCTGGGAGCCCTCGCGCAGCAGGCTGTTGTACACCATGCGGCCGGTCATGTTCTCCAGGGTCCACTCCTTGGCGAACGAACCGTCCTGCACCTCACGGAGCATCTTGGCCATCTCGGCCCTTGTCTCGTCGGTGATGATCCGCTTGCCGCGGCTGATGTCGCCGTAGGTGGCGGTGTCAGAGACGCGCTGGCGCATGCCCTGGATCCCGTAGTTGTAGATGAGGTCCATGATGAGCTTGAGCTCGTGGCAGACCTCGAAGTAGGCGATCTCGGGCTGGTAGCCGGCGGCGACGAGGGTGTCGAAGCCTGCGGTGATCAGCTCCGCCACCCCGCCACAGAGCACAGCCTGCTCGCCGAAGAGGTCGGTCTCGGTCTCCTCGGTGAAGGTGGTCTGGATGACACCGGCCTTGGTGGCCTTGAGGGCCTTGGCGTAGGCCAGGGCATAGGCCAGGGCCTTGCCGGTGAAGTCCTGCTCGACGGCCACGAGCGACGGCACGCCGGTATCGGCGATGTAGCACTCGCGCACCAGAGCGCCGGGACCCTTGGGGGCGATCATGAACACGTCCACGAAGGGCGGCGGCACGATGCCGCCGTAGCGGATGTTGAACCCGTGGGAGAAGATAAGGGCATTGCCCTCTTCCAGGTTCGGAGCGACGAGGTTCTTGTACACCACCGGCTGGACGTGGTCCTGGGTGAGGATCTGGATCAGGTCTCCCGCCTTGGCGGCGGCGGCCGTGTCCATCACACTCCAGCCGTCTTCCACGGCCTTCTCGTAGTTCGGCGTGCCTTCCAGCTCGGCGATGATGACATCCACGCCGCTGTCCCGCAGGCACAGAGACTGCGCCCGGCCCTGGATGCCATAGCCGATGATGGCAACCTTCTTGCCATCGAGCATGGAAAGGTCGGCATCGTCTTCATAGTACATCTTCGCGGCCATCGGTATTCCTCCCTGTAATGACTTCCTGGTTCAGCCGGCTAGCGGCGCGCGTCATTCAACGGACCTGTCCTGCGCCCGAGATAGTCGGTGAAGTGCCCAGCCCGCCAGGGCTCCCACGGCGGTGAAAAGCAGCGCATTGAGAGCGAAGACCCGCACCTGGTGCAGGCCCACGTAGCCCGTATCCGGGTCGACCCGAACGGTCCAGGCGTAGAAACGGTATAGCCCCACCACCAGCGGGCCCAGCAGGCCCACGAACGCCCCCTTCAGCCCCCAGCCCGCCTTGCCCCGTATGTGGCCCACGGCTCCCACGGCGAGGGACACCACGAGCCAGAGGCCTGCGGCGAGCAGCAGGCCACGCTCGAAGGCGGCGAGCGAAATGAGTTCGCGCATGTCATCCATCGACGCGGTCCCTCTCAGGGCGTCAGAGTGGTTAGGACGACGGCCGCCCGGGGGGTCCCGTCTGCCCGGGGGCACAGGGGCAAGCACCCGGCCGGGTCCCGTGACGCTCTCAACGCTCGGCCTTCTTGATGAGTTCCTCGATGTTGTGGCCGTTGATGGTGAGGCCGCGGATGTCGCAGCGCTCCAGGCGCGCATTGCTCAGGTCGCAGCTTTGCAGCCTGGCGCCGCGTAGGTCCACCCGCTCCATCTGGGCCCCGCCCAAGTCCGCCCGGTACCAGCGGGATGAGCGGGCCTGCAGGTCCTCGAAATAGCCACTGCCGGAACTGACCTGCAGCCCGTCCACCGTCAGGCGATAGGCCGAGAAGCCGCCCAGCTTCACCTCCCGCACATCGCCGCCGTCCACCGTGAGCTCGGAGCCGGAGCAACGGGTCAGTACAAGCCGCGGCAGTTCCACGTTTTCCAGTCTACCACTGAGACGCCCGCGGCTCCAGACGACGTCGGTCAACCTTGCATTGCTGAGCTTCGGCCCGGCAAGGGTGACGTCCGTGAGGGACAGATCGTCGCCCTTGCAGTCGCGAAGTGTGAGGCGGTTGAGTGTGGAGGCCCGCATCTCGACGCGGGTGAGGTCGATACGCTCGCACCTGGCCTGCCCGAAGTTGACGTCGGTCAAGACGGCGTCCTGCAGCGAGCAGGACTGCATGTTGGCCTGCTGCATGGCCACGCCGGAGAACAGGCCGGCGATCCACTGGCCGCCGACCAGGGCCGAGCTCGACAGATTGCAGCCCTCGATGCGAGAGCCGCTCAAGTCGCGGCCGATCCATTGCTGCCCCTGAGCCAGGGCGGCCGAGGCCACCCAGATCAGAAGGCCGAATACCACAATCGGTCTGGTCATGCTGTTCCTCCGTTGGGCAGATAGATGGCCGCCACAGCCGGTGTCCGCCACGCGAGGAGGTACTGTCGGTAGTTGTCCGGTCTTTGCCCCTGGATGATGGCTCTGCGCTTGGGAGCGCCTTCGTGGCCCCCTCCTCCCGTCTCGACGGTCCCGCCCTGGGCGACGAGTAAGGGAGCGGGGGGCGGCCCGAAGGGCCGGGGGGTGAGGCGCCGCTGCCCCTGGTTCGGCGGCCCTGCCCTCACCCGCAAGCGACCCCAGGGGTCGCCAGACTCTCCCGGTCGCTCGCTACGCTCGCTGGGAGAGGTGAACGACGCCCGCCGTTGCCCCCGCCGTTGCCGTTCCTGCCGTCCCTGCCGTCCCTGCCGTCCCTGCCGTCCCTGCCGTCCCTGCCATTCCTGCCGTCCCTGTCACCTGTCACCTGTCACCTGTCACCTGTCACCTGTTTCCTGTTTCCTGTAACCTACCGTTCGGGCCGTTTCTCCAGCATGTCCTCAAAGGTCTTGCCCGCCGGGATCATCGGGAACACGTTCTCCTCCGGCGGTGTGCGGAAGTCCATCAGGACCGGCCGGTCGTCGATCTCCATGGCCTGCTCCAGCGTGGGCCGCACCTGATCTGTCTGTGTAACCAGGAAGCCCTCTCCGCCGAAGGCTCGGGCGAGGGCCACGAAGTCGGGGTTTCCGCTGAGGTCCACGCCGCTGAAGCGCTTGGAGTAGAACAGGTCCTGCCACTGGCGGACCATGCCCAGAGCGTTGTTATTGAGGATGGCCACCTTGACGGGCAGCTTGTTGATGACGGCGGTGGCCATCTCCTGCATGCACATCTGGATGGAGCCGTCTCCGGCGATGTCGAAGACCACCTTGCCGGGATTGCCCACCTGGGCGCCGATGGCCGCGGGGAAGCCGAAGCCCATGGTTCCCAGGCCGCCGCTGCTCACGAACTGGCGCGGGAAGGAGCACTTGTAGTACTGGGCCGCCCACATCTGATGCTGGCCCACCTCGGTGGCGATGACGGCCTGCCCCCGGGTGAGCTCGTGGATCTGCTCCACCACGTACTGCGGAGCCACACCGCTTTCCGGTGCGCGGTCATAGGTGAGGGGGTGAGCCTCGCGCCATTGTCGCAGGTGAGCCTCCCACTCACCGGCGGGCCGGGGCCGCACCTGGGGGACCAGGTCCTCCAGGACCATCCTGGCGTCGCCCACGATGCCGATCTGGGCGCGGCGGACCTTGTTGATCTCGGCCCGGTCGATGTCGATGTGGATGACCTCGGCGTCGGGAGCGAACTTGGAGGCATCCCCGGTGACGCGGTCGTCGAAGCGGGCGCCGATGGCGATGATCAGACCGGAGTGCTGCAGGGCGTGGCTGGCATAGGCCGTGCCGTGCATGCCGGGCATGCCCATGGCAAGATCATCGGTCTCGGGGAAGATGCCCTTGGCCAGCAGCGTGTTGGTCACGCAGATGTTGGCCTTCTTCGCCAGTTGGCGCACCAGGTCGGCGGCTCCGGAGGCCACGGCGCCGCCGCCCACATAGAGCACGGGCTTTTCGGCGGTGGAGATCTTCTCTGCGGCCAGCCGGATCAGTTCCGGATCGCCCTTGCCCGGCGGGTCGTAGCCGGGAATCGACTGGGTCTTGGCCCCCGTCCACTCGCACCGGCCGGCGGAGACGTCGAAAGGAATGTCGATGAGCACGGGCCCCGGCCGCCCGGTGCGGGCGACGTAGAAGGCCTCGCGCGTCACGTCCGCCAGGTCGCAGGGGTTCTTCACCAGGTAGTTGTGCTTGGTGATCGGCATCGTGACGCCGAAAGTGTCGGCCTCCTGGAAGGCGTCGGTGCCGATATGCCAGGTGCGCACCTGCCCGGTGATGGCCACCAGGGGGATGGAATCCATGTAGGCGTTGGCCAGGCCGGTGATGAGATTCATCGCCCCCGGGCCGCTGGTGGCCAGGCAGACGCCTACCTTGCCGGTAGAGCGGGCGTAGCCGTCGGCGGCGTGCACCGCGCCCTGCTCGTGGCGGGTGAGGATATGGCGCAGTCCGCCGGCGGTCATCTTGTCATACAGCTTGTCGTAGATCGGGATCACGGCGGCACCGATCAGCCCGAAGAGCACGTCCACGTCTTCCTCTTCCAGCACTCTGAGCAGAGCATCGGCTCCGAAATAGCCTGTATCGGCCATCTGCAACACCCCTCATTGGTGGACCGGGGAGCCCCGGCCCGCGTTTGTCGGACTGCGGGTGGCGTTGCCACCTCCCGGGGGTGCTCAGGTTGCCTGTACGCCCCGCACCAGCAGGATCTTGCCGGTGCGGACCATCTCCTTGATGCCATAGCTCTGCATGGTGTGGACGAAGGCGTCGATCTTCTCCTCATCCCCGGTGACCTGGAACATGAGGGTCTCATCACCCACATCGACGATGTCGGCGCGGAAGATGTTGCCCAGGTCGATCATGTCCGAGCGGTTGTTGGCGGTGCAGGCCACCTTGCACAGGCACAGCTCGCGCTCGACGTAGATGTCATTGGTGTGATCGATGACCTCGATGACATCGATGAGCTTGATGAGCTGGTTGCAGATCTGCTCCAGCGTGAGTTCATCACCATCGACGGTGATGGTCATGCGGGAGATATCGTCTCTCTCGGTGGCACTGACGGCGAGACTTTCGATGTTGAACCCGCGGCGCGCGAACAGCCCCGCCATCCGCGCCAGAACTCCGGGCTTGTTCTCAACCATCGCCGAGATGGTGTGTTTCATGCCTCTTGCCCCCTGTCGGTCGTGGTACGGCGAGTCGGCGAGTCACGAGTCAACGGCAACGGCGGACGGCGACGGCGGACGGCGACGGCGGACGGGGCACCGGAGGCGGCCTAGACCCCTACCGGCGCGGTCTCCATCATGTCCTCGAAGGTCCTTCCCGCCGGGATCATCGGGAACACGTTCTCCTCCGGCGCTGTGCGGAAGTCCATCAGCACCGGCCGATCGTCGATCTCCATGGCGCGCTCCAGCGTCGGGCGTACCTGGTCCTTCTCGGTGACCAGGAAGCCCACGCCGCCGTAGGCGTCGGCGAGTTTGACGAAGTCCGGATTGCCGGTCAAGGTCACTCCCGAGTAGCGCTTGGCGTAGAAGAGGTCCTGCCACTGCCGGACCATCCCGAGGTAGCCGTTGTTGAGGATGGCCACCTTCACCGGGAGCTTGTTGATCGAGGCGGTGGCCAGCTCCTGGATGCACATCTGGATCGAGCCGTCGCCGGCGATGTCGAAGACGGCCTTGTCGGGATTGCCCACCTGAGCGCCGATAGCCGCGGGGAAGCCATAGCCCATGGTGCCCAGCCCCCCGCTGCTGAGGAACTGGCGCGGGAAGGTGCAGCGATAGTATTGGGCCGCCCACATCTGGTGCTGCCCCACCTCGGTGGCCACGATCGCCCGGCCGGAGGAGACCTCGCAGATCTGCTCGACGATGTACTGCGGTGCGATGCCCGTGTCCGGGTCGGAGGCGTATGTCAGGGGATGGTCGGCGCGCCATTGCTCCAGGTGCTGCTCCCACTCGCCCCGCGGACGCGGCTTGATCTGGGGGAGCAACTGCTCCAGCACCAGCTTCGCGTCTCCGGTGATACCGATCTGAGCGCGGCGAACCTTGTTGATCTCGGCCCGGTCGATGTCGATGTGAATGACTTCGGCCTCGGGAGCGAACTTGGCCGGATCGCCGGTGACGCGGTCATCGAACCGGGCGCCGATGGCGACGATCAGGCCCGCATGCTGTAGGGCGTGGCTGGCATAGGCCATGCCGTGCATGCCGGGCATGCCCATGGCCAGCTCGTCGGTCTCCGGGATCACGCCTTTGGCCAGCAGAGTATAGACCACATAGATGTTGGCCTTGGCGGCCAGTTGGCGCACCAGGTCGGAGGCACCGGAGGAGATGACACCGCCGCCCACATAGAGGATGGGGCGCAGGGAGCCGTTGATCTTCTCGGCGGCCTGCCGCACCAGCTCCGGATCTCCCTTACCCGGGGGGGTGTAGCCAGGGATCGTCTCCGGTGTGGCGTCTTTCCAGGTGCACTCTCCGGCGCTGACATCGAAGGGCACGTCGATGAGCACCGGTCCCGGCCGGCCGCTACGGGCGATGTAGAAGGCCTCCCGGGCCACGTCAGGCAGGTCGCAGGGGTTCTTGAGCAGATAGTTGTGTTTGGTGATCGGCATGGTGACACCGACGGTGTCGGCCTCCTGGAAGGCGTCCTTGCCGATGGCATGGGTCTTGACCTGCCCCGTGATGGCCACGAGCGGCACCGAGTCCATATAGGCGGTGGCCAGACCGGTGACCAGGTTCATCGCCCCCGGCCCGCTGGTGGCCATGCAGACGCCCACCTTGCCCGTGGAGCGGGCGTAGCCGTCGGCGGCGTGCGCCGCGCCCTGCTCGTGCCGCGGGAGGATATGCCGGATCTTGCCCGCGGCCATGTGGTGGTAGAGCTTGTCATAGATCGGGATCACCGAGCCGCCGGGGAACCCGAACATGACGTCCACGCCCTCGTCCTCGAAAACCTTGAGCAGTCCGTCCGCGCCGGTGAATGTGGAACTGGCCATAATATCGCACCCCACGTTGCCGGTGATCGATGTGTATCGTAGCCGCCGTTTGGGCCGTAGCCGGATGGAGGAGCCGAATGCAGGCCGGATCTGCATCCGGCCCGGCCGTTGACGCCTTACTCGTGCCGATCCGCAACCGCCGCCAGCGGCACGGAGTGGAGGGGATCGGGGCTCATCCCACGGGTTGCACCCGTGGATAGTGTCCTTTGCCCCTTCGGGGCAGACGACGACGGCACGGCCCGCTACAGCCGTCGACCGCCGTTGCCGTAGACGCCGTTGACTCGCGACTCGCCGACTCGCCGACTCGTGACTGTCGCCGCGCGACCGGTCCTTACTCCATCACCGCTCCGGTGGACGCGCTCTTGACCAGCTTGGCGTAGCGCGAGAGCCAGCCGGTGGCGGCCTTCGGTGCCGGAGCCTGGTAGGCTTCGCGCCGGGCTCTAAGCTCGGCGTCGGAGAGGTTGATGGTCAGGGTCCGAGCGTCGAGGTCGATGGCGATCTCGTCGCCGTCCCGGGCCAGTCCGATGGGGCCGCCCTCGGCGGCCTCGGGCGAGATGTGTCCGACGCAGGGCCCGCGGGTGCCGCCGCTGAAGCGGCCGTCGGTGAGCAGGCCGACGGAGTTCTCCTTACCCATGCCGGTGAGCGCGGCGGTGGGATTGAGCATCTCCCGCATGCCGGGCCCGCCCCGGGGTCCCTCATAGCGTACGATGACCCAGGAGCCGTCGGGGATCTTGCCGGCCAGGATGGCTTCCATCGCGGCCTCTTCGCTGTCGAAGCACAGGGCCCTGCCGGTGAACTTGCGCATCTGCTGGCTGACGGCGGACTGCTTGATGACGGCGCCGTCGGGGCAGAGGTTGCCGTGCAGCACGGCGATGCCGCCCTGGGGGCGGTAGACTTTGTCCAGGCTGCGAATGACGTCGTCATTGCTGACCTGGCCCGCGGCCGCGAGTTGGGCGGTGCTTGGGCCGCTCACCGTGGGGTTGTCCTCGAGCATGTCGCGCAGGACGTGGAGGGCGCCCTGGACGCCACCGGCCCAGTCGAAGTCTTCCATCATGTAGTCGCCCGCCGGGCGCAGATAGCAGATCTGCGGCGTGGCCTGGCTGAGCTCGTCGAAGGCGGTAAGCTCGATATCCACCCCGGCGTCGTGGGCGATGGCCGGGATGTGCAGACAGCTATTGGTGGAGCCGCCGAGGGCCATGTCGATGCGGATACCGTTGCGGATGGCGCTTTGGGTGAGGATCTGGCGGGCGGTGATGCCCTCGGTCACCAGCTCACAGATGCGGCGCCCGCTCTCGTAGGCGATGCGCATCTTCTTGGCCTGCCCGGCCAGGGCCGTGGCACAGCCGGGAAGACTCATGCCCATGGCCTCGGTGACGCAGGCCATGGTGTTGGCGGTATACAAACCCTGGCAAGAACCGCATCCGGGGCAGGCTTCCAGCTCCAGCTCGGCCACCTCGGCCTCGGTGATGACACCGGCCTGGGCGCGGCCGACGGCCTCGAAGGTATCCCGCACCAGGGAGAGGGGCTTTTGGCGCAGGCGGCCCGAGTGCATGGGGCCGGCGGTGACCACGATGCAGGGGATATCCAGCCGCCCGGCGGCCATGAGCATGCCGGGGGTGATCTTGTCACAGTCGGTGACCAGCACGAGACCGTCCAGAGCGTGGGCCTCGGCCATGCTCTCCACCGAGTCGGCAATCAGCTCGCGGGAGGGCAGCGAGTAGAACATACCCTTATGCCCCATGGCGACGCCGTCGCAGATGGCCGGGATACCGAAGCGCATGGGCGCTCCGCCGCCTGCTGCGATGCCCAGGGCCACGTGCTTGACCAGCATCTCCATCCCCACATGACCCGGCACGATGTCCGAGGAGCTGTCGGCGATACCGATGTGCATCCCCTGGAGCTGGCCGGGGGTGTAGCCGCAGGCATATAGCAGGGCGCGGCTGGGTGCCTGAGTGAGGCCGCTCTTGGCTCGGTCACTGCGCATCTTCCATCTCTCCTCGGGCCCGCTGAGGGGCCATGGCGATGGAGCCCCCGGGGGCGAGGGACTCGCGGTCGGTAAAGCTCCGTGTGCTTCCGGACAAGAACGCAAAAAGCCTCTCGTCCGCAAATGGGACGAGAGGCCGAAGAAGGCTTCCCGCGGTACCACCCAAGTTCCACCGTGAAGGTGACACTCTGACGCGATAACGGGCGCACCCGGCACAAGCTACTACGGACGCGGACGGTCCGCCTGGCTCATGCGGCTCAGGGGCGACGTTCAGCGGACGCGACCGCCGGCACTCTCACCTTATCGCCGGCTCTCTGCAGGTCGCGTGGCCCGCCTACTCCTCCCCGTCTCAGCCAATTGGAGATACGAAACCATGTTGTGAAATGTAGTATAGACCAGGGGGTCTGTTCTGGTCAAGGGGAGAGGAAGCCCGTAGCGATGGCGACAAAGAGCCAGGTGCCCGTCACCGTGCATCCTGGCGCCGCCTCAGGGCCCCGGCCTCCGGGCTTAGTCCCTGCATGCCTCGCTCCGTCGAGCGTGACGTGCGCGAATGCGCAGCACGAGCTCGTCGGTGAGTTCGCTCTCGTATTCATGTATGGACTCGCGTTCCTGCGCGCGGGTCCTCCGGGCGTAGTCCCGCGGGAGAAACGCCTGCCTCACTTCAGCCATCGACCTGAACGTCCGCTCCGTCCGCGTGGTGCTCGCCATTGCCGTTCGCCTCCCTCCTGTAGTAGTTGGCAAAGAACTGAGGGTTGAGTTCGGCCCTGAAGTAGTGCTTGCGACGCGCCCAGATCAGACCATCGCCTCGGGAGATGATGGCAACGTCAACGGGGCCACCTACCGTTTCGCGCTCCTGGGACATCCTCCTCTTGAGGGACGTGAGGTTCACGAGCGATTCCGCCAGTTCTGCCAGTTCGTCCTTGGGCATGGACTTGACCACGTTGAGGATCGGCATGACGTAGCTGCTGTGTCGGTAGTCCTCTTGTTGTTGCCAGAACCGGTTCAGCATCTCCTGAGAGGTCCCGGCCACCGCATCCCGGATGTTCTCTGCGTCCTTGACGTGCGCGACGGCGAGTTGCTGCATGATGCCCTCGATGGCCTCAGCCCAATGCTCGGCCAGCGCACACTGCAGATGCTCCTCGTAGTCCCTGTCCACCGCCTCCATGAACCTCGTCACCATCTCCCCTTGGGCGAACGGGGTGATGGCGGCGGTGCATTTAGCGCCAATGTTGATCTCTCGGCGCCGCTCGTAACACAGATGCCCGGCCAGCGCCCCTATGAAACGGCACTCGCGCAGACGTGGGAAGATGTCGTCGTCTCCATAGCCGGCCACCACGACCCCCGAAGCGTAGGGGTTCTCAATCCAGTCCCTCGTGTGCAGACTGATGGCCATCTCGTGCAACTGACCGTGGGCCGTGGGTGTGATGGGGAGTTGCTCGAAAACGTCGGAGGCGATCTGCGCGATCTGGTCTCTATAGACCCGCTTTGCTTCGGCGTGAGCGCTTCTGGACACGGGCCCCAGCAGGGGAGCCTCTTCACACTGCCGGTTTGCCTCCGCGATCTTGGCCAGCACCAACTGCTCTATCTCTCCCTCGCCCAGACACCCGCTCCCGTTCTGTATTGCCCGCTCCAGGGCCGACTCGATCTGCCTCTTCAGCTTCGCAAAGAATGAGTAAGCCGAGGTGGCCAGGAGTAGTTCATCCTCTCCCTCCTCAACCAAGCCTGCACCTACCAGTCGCTGCAGGAAAGCGACAAACTGGTCTGCGTAGTCTCCCAGCCTGGCGAAGGATCGCTGGCCCAGTTGCCTGCGATAGAGCTTCACTATGGTCTCCCAGGGAATGCCCATGAACTCGGCATTGCCGAAGACCATCAGTCCGACCGGGTGGTACTTCGATGCGGCGAAGATCTTGTTAGCGCTATTGAAGACCTTCGCGCCCCCGATCGTCACAGCACTGTCGGCCGCCATGGCGACGGCGTGCTTGTTCATGATGACGGCTTCTGCGGTCATGCCCGGCACCACCTCGTCTCTGTATCCGCAGCTACCGAGAGCCGAGTCCGAGCCGTGGTTTCGGCCCCCCCGCTACGCCGCCGCCTGCTGCGGCTCGCCCTTCTTCCGCCTCTTGATCAGATGCTCGATCAGCTTGTACAGCGGCACCCCGTAGAAGCACAGCAGGACCACGACCACGATGGGGACGCGCGTGTGGGGATGTGCGTTCCACAGCGCCCAGCCGTACTTGGTGATCCACATCGCCACCGCCGAATAGATGATGGTGCCGATGACCGTCCAGAGCCAGAACGTGCCCTGGGAGACCTGAGACATACCGGCCACGAAGGACGCCCACGGCCTCACATGCCCCTCGAGGCGGCCAAACAGCACGGTCAGGGCGCCGTAGCGGGAGTACCAGCCCTGCAACTGAGTGCGGGCGTGCATCACGCTGGGCCTGCAGGCCAGGCGGCGGGTGAGAGCATTGTCGGCGGCGCGCCCGAGATAGAAACTGGCGCCCG